>CAZYZO010000001.1:0-36905 GCA_964651905.1 uncultured Candidatus Saccharibacteria bacterium
CATCTACTTTTTTAAGCTTCTTTTCTATTCCAGAGAGAATCCATCCAATAATTAAAACAATAATTAATATTTTCCACCATTCCATAGATTTTATTTCTTAATTTTTTCTTTCATAGATTTATTTTTTTGATAACTTTGTTATTTATTTTCTGCACTAATCTGGCAGACCTTTCTTTAACAATTGCTTTTGTCCCATCTTCATTATCTATTTCATATTGACCACCGGCTTTTTGAATTTGACTTATAGCTTCCTTAAAATATTCTTTATGCCTATTTTTAGCCATCATAAAACTTAGGAAAGGCATTTCATTTATCACTTCCTGCTCTTTTATTGCCATATCGAGAATGTGTTTGGAAAAATGGTCTTTATGAAAACAAATCTTACAAATTTTACATCTCAATAAATCTTCGGGATGTTCATATTCTTTCGGGTTTTTAATCCCTCCAATCATAAAAATATCAACCCTTGAACCAAACCAATAATAAAAGACGAAACCAATAATTATTAGAAAAAATAATGGTTTCCAAATAATCCAAGCTATTCCTAAAAGGATAAGAAAAAGCAGAATATTTGTTGTATTATTTTTCATAGATTATTTTGTCAAGCTTCGGTGGTAGAACTCGAACCTTTTCGGTCTCTCGATAAAAAATGTTGACTGCGGTGTGTCTCGGTCCAGAACTTTGCTTGTGCAATCAGTATAAAGCTTTTTTGAAGGTCATTCCAGAAGCTCAACCGAGGTGTCTCGGTCAGGGTCAAAACGAGACAAATGAGACACGGAAAACACATATTCAATAGTGTCTCATTTATCCATGGCTTTGAGTAAGTTAGGTTTTAAATTTATCTAACCGTCCAAAATCCGAATTTTTGAAGATACACCGCTAGATTAAAATTTGGTAAAATAAAAACTATGAAGATTCCTCACGTTGTATTTAGTTATAATAGAAAAAAAGATATTGAAAATATTAAGATAGGGCTAAATATCGTAAAAAAAGGCAGGCAACCAGATAAAGAACTTGCTCAGATTATTAAACTGTACGGCAATACGCCTAAGAAAAAAGAGTTAGAATCTTATTTAGATTCACGCTGGAGAAAGAAAAAACATATTTTATCGCTTATCGTAAAACAAACTCAAGAATATTGGAATACAATTGAAAAAGATTACTTTACTCATCTTGCTGATCGAATGCAATTAACTTCATTTTACAATATTAGAAAATTGTCCGGTTTTTTAAGCACTCGCTATGGCTGCGGTTATGATCCTAAAAAATACTGGTTTGCCATAACTGTTCATAAGGGAACATTAGCGAATACCAGTGTCATTATACATGAGATTATGCACATTTTTTTTCATAAACAATGGTGGAATTTTTGTCGAAAGCAAGGATTATCCGAAAAGAATATATGGGATGTCAAAGAAGCAACAACAGTTCTTTTAAATCTTTGGTTTAAAGATCAACTTATAGATCTTGATTGGGGATATGAAGAACACGCTGAACTCCGGCATTTAATCAAAAAATGGTTTCTGAAAACTCGGAATTTTAAAAATACCATAGAAGAAGCCTGTAAATATATGAAAATTAACCCAAAAAAAAGCCCTAATTGGATTACCAATTAGAGCTTTTACTCGGCAGCAAAAATATATTATTTTGTAAATTTCAATTAAGACAGCTAAAATAAAGAAGATTTAATAGGACAAAGATGTGAAATTAGAATTTAAAATTTCCAAATTAGCCAATCAATTCTTTTTTATCGATAATCTTTCCGAGTGGAATTTTTATTGCCGTAGAAATTATAATAAAGAGTGGTTGAATCAGTTTGGCAAATTGACAAAAAAAGAAAAGGTAGCATTAAAAAATTACCGATTGTTAATGCAAAAATGTGAAAAAGAAAACCTATACAAAAAAATTAGAAATATTTTCTATAATAATGGATTTAAAAAAAATAATAACGAAGTAAGAAAAAAGATAAAAAAGTTAATTTTTTCTAAGAGTACTAATATCCTTTTTGGCTCTATCAGTACGCTCTGTATAAAATTTCAAAGGATTTGGGGAAAATACCAAGCAACCTTAAGTTATAACAAAAAGATTATTTTAAAAAGTTATAAAGATACTAAAAACACTTTTAATTCAATTTTTAATAGACTTGCTAATTTTTACGGAAAAGAAATTCCAAAACAAGATTTAGATGTTTATTTAATAATATCACCAGTAAAAAATTATCAAGGCGGAAAAGCTATTGATAAAAATAAAATTTCTATTGAACTCAATAAACTGGATTATAAAAATAAAAATCAGTTAATAGCTTTCTGGTTTTTAGTTGTTCATGAAACAATCCATGCAATTTTTGAAAATCAAAAATACAAAAAATGGATTGAACAATTCATTAAACAACAGCCTCCTCTAAAGTCAAAAATAGTAAAAAAACTTGGAGTTAACGAAGTATTAAGAGAAGTAATTACTGCTACTGCGACGACCGCGGCTGATTTACTATTAATAAAAATAACGAAAGAAAAAATTGATTGGCAAAAAATACTTAAAAAACAATTAAAGACATCTAATCTAGACGATTTAAATACTTTACGCCGCTGGGTTGTATATAATTTAAGGGAAACAATAAATAAATATTTTAATAATAAAAGAAAAGTAGATAAACCTTTTCTAAAAAAATGTTGGACTCTTATTGATAATTACCCTGAAAATTTACTGCAAAAAATCAAAAAATAAATAACCCGTCAGTTAGAATGGCGGGTTATTTTTGATAATTTTGATTTATGGGAAAAGATTCCCTATCCAATATATACCTTAAGACGTCTTTAATAAATTGCCGAATCTCTTCACAACGATAACTTTTCGCGGTCAAGAAATTCTTCGACTCCATCACAGCTTTATTTGCGATACAGTCGCTGCAACAACTTACTGCTGCAAAACAATCAGAACATTCAGGAATATTCCGCACGCCGATTTTTTTAAGTTGCTGATAAACGTTGTTATCGAAAACAAAGGCGTTACGATTCGCATCGAATCTTCCATATATAAAATGCGAAGCGATTATATCTCGATTGTCTGTCATTCGATTACAACTTGTGCACCGTCCATCAGGCGTAATCATAAAATTTCGCCCCGCTACTCCGCAAAATTCAAAGCTTTTCTTTCCTAAATTAAGAACTGATGTCTTAAGTTTACAACCGAATTTTTCAGCAATAGGCAATGCCTCTAAGAATTTCGTAAAAAATACCTTAGAGGACGGCATCGCGTATTTATTATTTCTCCCCCTTCCCATTGCAAAAAGCGGCTCATGTAATTGTTTACAGTTAGGAAAGTTTTTGCCAAAAAAGTAAACTATATCTGGCAAATATTCAACACTATAGCTTGATATCGTCGAACGAAAAGCTACTTTTGTTGGTATCTGATTATAAAGCATTTTTGCAATCTCGAAAACCTGATCAAAACTATTGCTTCTATGAATGTCTTGAATCTCTTTAGGACCGTCAAACGAAATGCTGATGCCATCCATATTTCTCGCCAACCATTCGGCTTGTTTTAAACTCATACAACCATTAGTATTGATAGTTGCACGACTGCGACAACCAATTATCTCTGCTTTTTGACGTAGGTATCGCACCGCAGAAATTAGTATATCCCATGCTTGTGTTGGTTCTCCGCCAAACATATTGGCATAAATCAATCTCTTGCCAAATTTTTGAGCACAATCTGCAATATAATCAATAGTGGCAAAAATGACCTGTTCAGACATAAAAGTTTTCTTTTTCGGGCTTGCATTTTCGTAGCAATAAACACAAGCTAAATTACAATGATCGGTTAAAATTAAATTTGTCCCAAAGAATGTATAATCTGGAAGATTATCTTTTTGAAAAGCAAAATAAGGTTTATCACTCTCAATAAAGTCAGTAATTTTCTCTGCTACTGTCGGGCTGACGCGATAAACCCTAGAAAGCGAAGGGACGAATACAATAACATTATCGCCATCTAATATCTTAAAAACCCTGTGCTGATACATGTTTTTACCCTCCTTTCAAGTTTTAAGGTTTGATTCCGAAGGGACAACTAAAGTTGCCCCTTCGGAAATATTTGATTTCATGCGCCGCTTGGACAAGTAACATCTGCGCAATCACCGCCGCAATCTCCATCACAGCCGTCAGTATCGCCACAGTCATCACTTCCACAGCCACCGATTGAATTAAAAACCGCGGCCTGATTAAAGCGACTATTTAGCTTGACGCTAGAAATCGCTATCTTCTCAAGTTCATTACTATCCATATTCACCTCCTTTTTTTCGGTTTTTTGTTAAAACTACAATTTCTGTCTTCTACATTCACAGAAATTTCTCTCTAATTGTTTTTTCAAGGTGCTATTTTATCTTAATTTTACAATAGCAAGTCAATTAAAATTTGTCAAATTTCTAATATAGTTAATATAACCACACCTTATTCTAAATTTTAGAGGCGGAAAACCCGTCGTGTATAAACTGGCGGAGGGTGAAAGATTTTCAGGCGGGGCCCGCTATCGCACCCGCTTTTCATCTTGGCGGTGTGTCTCGGTCTAGAACCAAATTCTAGTAAGTTGTTGCAACATTCTTGAAAAGGGGCCATTTGAGATACTTCGGTCGCATTATCTAAAACGACTTAGCAATTCTTACAAATTCTTTTACTTTCTCAATGTCTTTTCCGTTTCCATCGGGAAGATCTGTTTTAGTTTTAGAATCAACTCCTGCGGGCATAACTTCCTTAATGGCCGCCTCCACATTTTCCGGGCCAAGGCCACCGGCCAAGATCACCGGCATACTAACAGAATTAACGATTTTTTTACTTATCGTCCAATTATGCGTTTCGCCAGTCGCTCCGATTTGAAAATCTCCTTTTTTGCGGCTATCTAAAATAAGAAAATCTGCAATTCCTTCATATTTTTTAGCTAACCCCACGCTTTTCTCGTCTATGACCGGAATAGTTCTCATAATTTTAATCTGAGGATATTTTTCTTTTATTTTTTTAACTGAATCAGGTAATAAAGATTCCGTAGATATGCCAAGTTGTAAAATATCGGGGTTAACCTTTTCTACTAATTCCGAGATTCTCCTTAGATCAGAAGAAAGCGTGAGAGCAACCTTAGTGGTTTCACTAGGAAGAGAGTTAAAAATCTCTTTTACTCTATCATCGTCTAAACCTCTAGGGTCAACTTCTTTTCCTACTAGCACGCCAATAAAATCTACTCCTACTTCTATGAGTTTTTTAGCTTCTTCCGGATTTTGAACTTCGTAAATTTGAACAATCATGGTTTTTTGCGGAGAGGGAGGGATTCGAACCACGTGGGTCGCCCTGTTGTCTCGGTAATATGGGTTGTCTCCGATAATAAATTGTCTTGACGGTGGCTGAACCGGTATTCGCATTAAAGGCCTTATCTTGTGGCCGTATTGATAAAATTATACGCCGTTTGAGGTTATTTTACAGGAAAATCTAGCCTCTTTTGAGATTCTGGTGTTTGCCCAAAAGGTCTACTAATCTTAAATTGTTTAATTTAGCTAAAAGCGTCATTCTTCGTGGCGGATTCCTCTACCAGCTTGCTTTCCTTGAGGTATGCAAACGATGCAGTACTTGTTTTGAATTTTAAAAAGAATGGGCAACCAAATTATATTGGTGGTGCAACTTTCATAGAAATATTTAGGGCATCTGATTCAGACAAGAAAGTCTTTTTATATAATCCAATTTCAGAATCTAATTTTAAAGACGAATTGATTGGAATGAGTGTTGAAGTCATCAATGGTGATTTGACCAAAATTAAATAGCTGATTGACAAAAAGTATCATTTTTATCAAAATTAATTTAATGTTATTAGACACTTATAAAAAAATGTTCCTTATTCGGACAACTGAAGAACAAATAGCCGCTTATTACCTTAAGAATAAGATAATGAGCCTCGTTCATTTCTATATTGGTCAGGAAGCGATAGCTGTGGGTGTCTGCGATGCATTACATAAAGATGATCGTGTGATAGGCAATCATCGATCACACGGACACTATCTGGCCAAAGGAGGAGATCTTAAGAAGATGATCTGTGAATTGTTTGGAAAGGAATATGGTTCGTCGCATGGCAAGGGTGGATCAATGCACATGATCGATACATCGGTTAATTTCATTGGGTCGACCCCAATCCTCTCAAGTGCTGTACCACTTTCCTGTGGTAGCGCATTTGAACAAAAGTACCACAAGAGTGGTACAGCAACAGTCGTGTTCTTAGGTGATGGTGCGTTTGAGGAAGGAGGTGTCTACGAATCTATGAATCTAGCGGCCCTTTTTAAGCTGCCGTTACTCGTCGTTCTTGAAAATAATTTCCGGTCCATTAACACGCGCCTTTGGGAACGGCGATCTGCAGCCCATAATACTAAAAAGATAGTTACTGGATTTGGAGTACGATATATAAGAGCCGATGGGAATGATTATTTAGACGTGGCAGTAAAGGTTAGAGAGCTTATCACCGAAGTACGCGCAGGTAAACCTGCTCTCATTGAGTGTATGACCTACCGTCACATGGCACACAGTGGGCCAACCTTTGAGGAAGAAACTCGTGAAGAGGATACAGCGGAACAGCGAAAGGAGAAAGATTCAGTAGTAAAGATGAGACGAGAAACTCTCGCTTCAGGAGTCTCCGAAGAGGAAATTACTGCTACGGAAAATGATATTAAGAAAACCGTTACCAATGCTATCGTGTTTGCTGAGAAGGCACCTTTTCCAAAGAAAGAAAGTTTATACACCAACCTCTATGTCTAATAGGATTATCACATACACTGAAGCAATTAAAGAAGCCACGGACCAAATAATGGAGGTGGATCAGGACGTTGTTGTTATGGGTCTAGAAGTCTCATATAAAAACGGTGCAGACGGAACAACAGCCGGACTTAAGGAAAAATATCCCTGCCGGATAATTGAAACGCCACAATCAGAAAATGCTGTAACAGGAATGGCAGTCGGCGCAGCTATAACAGGCCTTCATCCTATTGTGCACCACGGTAGGGTTGAGTTCGCAATCTTTGCGGCTGACCAGATATTTACACAGGCGGCGAAGTGGAATTATATGTTCGGCGGTGGACATTCGGTTCCTGTTGTATTCAGGATCAATATTGGTCGACAATGGGGCCAGGGCCCGCAGCACACACAAGCGTTCTATTCGCTCTTTGGCAACACGCTTGGTCTTAAAGTTGTGATTCCCTCTACTCCGCGTATGGCGAAGGGTTTACTTATCTCTGCAATCCGTGACAAAAATCCCGTAGTTATCTTGGAACCACGCTGGCTTTTCTCTCTAAGACAGGATGTGCCAACCGAACTTTATGATAAACCACTCAATAAAGCTGTTATAATGAAAAAGGGCGCGGATCTTACAATTGTTTCTTATGGGGACGGTTTGATTGCGGCATATGAAGCTTTAGAGTTGATCAGTGGTCATGTTAATGCAGAACTTATAGATCTTGTTTCCATAAATCCAATAGATTACGGAACTGTTTTAAAATCAGTAAAAAAAACTGGCCGACTTATCACAATTGATACCACCAATCACGCCTTTAGTATTGGCTCGGATGTTATCGCGAATATTGCGGAACAGCAGTTGCTACACTTGAAGAATGCTCCAGTCTCACTTTCCTGTCCAGACGTTCCAGTCCCCACCTCAACCATACTCACTGAATCTTACTATCCAACAAAAGTGGATATCGCAAACGTTGCGTTATGTCTGATGGGTAAGCCAACTATCAAGCGTGACTTAACTTTTGAAGAATTACACCTTGCCCCGAATTTAGTTATAAAATAGCGGTGCTATAAATAAAGGTACTTGTTACTAGCGGGACAGAATTTATTTGTTTCTACATCTGCGAGATTTCCCCGAAAAATACTTCAGTTGGAAAACTTCCAAGGAAGTATCGGATTCTAATGGTGAATATTGGAATGATACTATATCAGGAGCCATTCTGTTTACGAATACACTTGGTGCTCAAGATATTGCCAGATTATTTGCCGAAGAATAAATGAACCTTGTAGAAAACTATCCAATAAAGAATATTTTACAAAAATAATTGTGGTAATGGACTGTAGACCAAATTAAAGGCTTATAGTATGTTGATGTATATATGGTTTATAATAATAAACAAAAAATTATAAGAAATAAAAATCTTCCCAAATCCATACGATCTGTAGTACGTATGTATCCATCTAATCAGGTCAATAGATTATTTTATGGTGGACTACCCCACCTAGGTAACACACTTTTGAACTCTTGGAAATCTACTGAGATACAAGAAGCGGCTAAGACGTATGATGATTACAGTCTTTCCTCGAATCTTCTTATAAAAGGCTTTAAGGATCCTGTAGTGGATAAAGTAAGATTAGGAATTGGAAGCCCTGCACGTTTTAAGCCTTTTGGTAGGTGTATTAAGAGTATAAAATATGCCTTGCAAAATAGAATACTTTCTGACTATCAATTAGCCGCGGGATATAGTGAGGACAAGGTACCCATCATAAAATACTTTAAAATTTCTCATGATTTAGAAATTACTGAAAATAATATTATTTTTACCCACTCAGGTACACAGGCGTTTACCTTTGTTATGGAAGCAATACTGGATTATGGGGATGTGGTCATTATGACAGCCCCAAATTATGGACTTTTCGCCTTTATTCCAGAGAGGATCGGGGGTGAAGTTAGACTTTTACCGCTTACAAGTCTTAATGATTGGAAAATTAACCCGAAAGAACTTAAGCAACTTATTTTTAATACAAATAATGAACTTAAGCGAGATTATGATATAAATCGTGGGAAATATGTTTTTAGACGCTCTGATGTGCCACCAAGAGTTTCTGCTTTTCTTAATTTAAATCCGCACAACCCAACGGGTGTTGTGTACAGTAAAAAGGACATATCGTTGTTGGTAGAAATTTCTAATATTTGCAATGAGGCTGGTGTATTTATTGTCGATGATTTGGCTTATTTTGGTCTAGAATTTGATAGAAATTCTACCGCACTACCCATTTGTAGCTTAAAGGGGTATTTTAATAATACGATAACACTATATTCTCTTTCTAAATCTTACGGGTTGGCTGGCTTAAGGTCAGGTATGATTATTGCTAATGAGGTGATTATTTCTCTGATAAGAGATAAAATATTTCAGAGTTTGGATTCATTGTCTTTATTACAGTCGGCCGCTATGAGTGCGGTTTTCTTAATTGAGGATAATGCTCTTATAGAAAGAGAGAGGTACTTTACCGATATCACCAGGAAATATTATGAAAGGTATGTCTTTGTGAAAGCTATTATTATAGGGATTGATAAAATTAACAAAGAAGAAAGAATACTGCTCAACAAGATTATTCAAAACAACAAACTTATTTTTAATATTAAAAAATCTATGAGCGGTATCAGAGATGTTAGCATAGCACTTGAGCCAGAGTCGGGATTTTTTATACTCTTAGATCTAAGTAAATTACTTGGAAAATCTTATAAAGAATTTAAAATAATTGATGATATAACTTTGTTAAAATTTTTGTATACATCAGGTAATATTAAATTATTGACTGGCAGAGCATTTTGTTGGCCTAATCAGAGCCAGCTTACCGCAAGGGTAACTATCGCATTTGACAAATATGAAGATTTATTGAAATCTTTTTTACGCCTCAAATTATCCATAGAATCATTAGTATGAAAATATATATTGCCTCATCAGAAAAGTATGTAGGAAAAATCCAAGAAGATGTTTATATACGCGACACCTATAGAAATAAAGGATTTTTTTGTGAAATCGTTACTCTGAAAAATATCGTAAAGATCTCAAAACCCTTTGATGGGGTAATTTTAAAAAGCGTCTGGGGGTATTATTTACACTATCAAGAATTTCTAAGGCAATTATCAATACTCAGAAAAAAGAATATTAAACTAATAAACGACTATAATTTTATTTTTTGGAATATTGATAAGTATAAATACTTGTACGAATTAAAGCATATGAATACAATTCCCACGACACTTCTTAGTTTTAAAAGTATTAAGAAGGTATTTGAGATTAGAAATATAATATTACAAATAAATAAAACATTAAACACGGATACGTTGGTTATTAAACCCTGTATTTCAGAAAGCGGTTACTTAACCTTTAAATACGATAAAACAAAAAATAATAAGGCTATTATTGCTTTACTGCAACAAAATAAACAACTTAATTTTATTGCACAGCCCTACCGACCGGATATCTTGTCTGGAGAGTTATCTGTGGTCATAATTAATGGCATCTCCTTGTATGGCATTAAGAGATTTCCTGGAATTTTTAGTGAAAAATTAGATCCGATGTATATAAGGTTTATTAGCTTGCCGGGTGTAATAAAAAAAGAAGTAGACATATTAAAAATATTTTTCTTAAAGAAGTTTGGCGTTTTCCCTAATATATGCAGGGTTGACTTCTTAAAGATTGATACTGGTTATGAAATTTTAGAGGTAGAGTTAATAGATCCTGATTTATTCTTTAGATACATACCTGATAGTATGAGAGAGAAAGCAACTTCCATGATTTATAAATCATTTGTTAAATAATTAATTTTTATTAATCCATGCTTAGAAAAGGAGTTTCAGTGCTTATCATCAACAAAAAGAACGAGTTTCTTTTAGTTAATTTAGAATCTTTTGAAAATAAGTATTTTGCAATCCCTGGCGGTGGAGTTGAACAGGAAGAAACATTAAAAGATGCGGCGTATAGAGAGTTAGATGAAGAGTTGGGAATCAAAGAAAAACATCTTCAAATCGTAGGTCAAAGTGATATACCTGTCAGATTCAAATTTAAAGTAATTAAGATGAACCGCGACGGTATTGAATATGATGGATCAGAGCGATATTTTTTTGGATTTAGATTTATTGGCGATGAAAAAATGATAATTCCAAACCCTGGAGAGGTACGATCTTATAAGTGGGTTACATATAGCGAGTTAAAAAATTATTTACTCTTTGATAACCAGCTACAGGAAACGTTAGAAAAAATTAAAGAAATATTTTCTAACTTGTCATGATTAATAAACCGACACTTCTTTTTGTAGAGGAGTATGAGAATACGCTTTCAAGGAGTGTAGTGTCAAACAAAACCATTAGCTTAGTCTTAATTAGATTTAAGCAAAACATGTTCTTTAGTCAAAATCATCTCGACACAACCTCTAATATTCTTTGTTTTGTTTTTGACAAAGCGGAGTCCATAGAACATGAAGTTGATGAGTTCAAAAGATTCTGTGCCAAAAGTGGAATTGTAGTTAATTATTTCTATAATGACTCCGAATACAACCAGGAGGTGATTCAGAAATTTGCCTCACTACTTAAACTTCCCGGCGCGTTGAATGAGTATCAAGCTCGCTGTGTAAGAGATAAAGCAGTAATGAAAGATAAACTTCATAAACTTGGATACCAAACAATGTTTTATCAAGAACTGACTTCCATTGATGATGCACTGGAATTCGCCGAAAAACATGGAGGTTTTCCTTTTATCGTTAAGTGGCGTAGAGGGCTCTCATCGAAGGAAGTATATAGGATTGAAAGCAGGGGTCAGTTAGAGGCCCTTCAACTCGATTATTCTACAAGGCGATTCATCGCGGAAACGTATTGTCCATACTTGATATGGAGTTTTGATTCTCTAGTGCAGGATGGCAAGGTTGTGGGAACTTTTCTAACGTGGCTTCCATACACCAATCTAAGCTTCGCCGAGAAAAAAGAGAAGTTTGCTCAAATCACTGTTGCAGAACATCCGAAGAATATTAGATTCGATGGAGGAAAAATAACTCAGAACATAGTTAGTGAACTCGACCTGAAAAATGGATATATAGAAATAGAGTTCTTCGTTGATCTTCACGGACAACCTATTATCTGCGAATTTGCATGGCGAACTGCCGGGGAGCACATATTGTCAAATCAAAGTCTAGCCTTTGGAGTAGATGTCTGTTCTTTATTAGTCGACATTATGGTTGGAAGAAAAATCCAACCGCTTCCACTAAATGGTCGACAATGCGTCGGCGACATGTTTCTACCATTAACCAATGGCGTCGTCACTCAAATTTCTTCCTATAAGGACCTAAGTGATCTTGATGGAGTAATCAATGGCAACATTACATGTAAAGTAGGAGATGTTATCGAGTTAAAAAGACAATACACAAGTTGTGCTGGCTGGATCCAAATTACTGGAAAAACCGCGGACGAAGTCTTGAACAGAATGTTAAAGGTATACGAGAAGTTTGAAATTATAATAGTCTAGTACATTATTAATAAACTCTAGAAAAATATAATAATAAGGCCAAGTATGAAAAAATTTAATAAAATAGTCATTATTGACACGGTTAAGATTACCGAGGAAGCGAAAGAAAAAATTCAACATTATTCAAATGAGCGTGTTATTTATCCTGAATTTGACACAAAAAATGAAACGGAAATTTACCAAAGAATTAATAATGCCGACGCAGCCCTGGGTAATTGGCATTCAACAATAAATACTTCAATTTTAAAACATACCCCGAATCTTAAATATATTGGGATTTGCGGAACAAGTTTAGCGAATATTAATCTAGAAGCGGTAAGAAGGCACAATATAGTTATCAAAAACGTTACTGACTACGGCGATAATGGCGTGGCTGAATATATTTTTGCTCAACTACTTAATCTCTTTAGAGGATTCGGTAAACACAGGTGGAGAAATGAGCCTAGTGAGCTTAATTCAAAAACAATTGGAATTATTGGTCTAGGAGCAATAGGGCAACAAGTTGCTAGAACAGCTTTAGGGTTTAAAATGAAAGTTTTATATTACAGTAAATCCAGAAAAACAGAGTGGGAGGAGAAAGGAGTTCAATATTCAACTATTGATGATTTGCTAAAAAAAAGTGATATCATATCTATACATGTTCCTAAAAATACTAAGATCATCGGAAAAAATGAACTAGAAAAAATCGGTAATGGTAAGATTATAATCGACACCTGCTTAGGAGATATTTATAAAGATATTAATGCTGTTCGACTATGGCTTGGAAATGAAAATAATTTTTTAATAAGAGATCATCAGCCTGAAATAAAAGAAAAACTCGGTGATTTGGAAAGATTTATATATACAGAAAATGTGATATCTGGAATAACGACAGAAGCCAGAGAAAAGCTAAGTACAAAGGTTATAGATAACATTGAAGATTATCTAAAAAATAATTAAAGGTTTGACAATTTTTCTTAAGAAAACGCCCAAACAATAACAGTTTATTGTTTGGGCGTTATAACATGCGGAATACTCTAACATCTTTTTCCGCTTCCTCTTTGTTTCTGGATCGATGGATGATATTTTTGTAATATATCACGTTGTCGATCATAAGTGGCTTTCGCGCACCGAATTTAAAGCGTATGCTTTCGGGAGCGCAATCAACAGGATCAATTTCTGTGCCCGCGATTTGAAGAAGTGTATTGACAGCATCTCTCCCAACCACAAGCCCCGCTTCAACGAATGCGTTTACAAAGGGTTTAAAAACTGAGTTCCTGTATCTTTCAGGTAGGTCAGAATAAATGGCTTTTAATGCCCAATGTGGCATAACAAGCCTCTTGACCTCTGAGATGATTAGGCCACCACCCTCGATCATTGCTCTGGCTTCTTTGAGAAATACCAAACCATGAGGTTTGATAATGTAAAAACTAGTTTCCAAGGTACAATTCTCTCTTTCTTTGCTCATGACTTCCTCCAATATTAAATTTTCAAATTTTAAAAACAATAAGCCTCATAAACGCTTACCTCTAATAAGAAGCCTAGAATATCTTGATATTTCTGTCAAGCTCAAAAAATTGGTGAATTTTACCTCTAAATGTAATAAATCTCCACAAAACCCTTGCAAACAAAGGGGGAAATTATAAAGTCTAGATTCTTTTCAAGGTCTTTTAACGCGGATGGGGCGTTGGCTTCAATAGATTTTTTATCAAGAATAAAAACGGGCGCCACAAAGCATTCTGTGGGTCTTTTTTTTGCTTCTTTATTTCTAATTCAGTGTGGCTTTTTTAAAAAAAATGCGTTTAAGGCTTCTAGGATGGCGCTTTTGCCAATGCCGTTATCCCCCTAGATAGCCAACAAGTAGCCCTGATTCAAAGGAGTGGGCGGGTATGAATTTAGTATCCTGATAGCATTTAAAATTTTTAAGATATATACCGGCAAGTATTTTTTATTGTGGCAGAGGACACAGCCTTCGGGTCGCTCCGATACTTAGTTGTCAATGCGGAGGCGGGAGGATTCGAACCTCCGATACCATTTCTGGTATAACGGTTTTCAAGACCGTCCCATTCAGCCACTCTGGCACGCCTCCATGTGGACCGTAGCGGATTCGAACCGCTGACCTCCACATTGCAAATGTGGCGCTCTACCAACTAAGCTAACGGCCCAAACTAGGAATTAATATACCAAAAATTTTTCTATTTCGCCAACCTTGAGAGATTAAATTTTTCCGTCTTCAATTAGAATTTTATTTATTTTTTCTACAACTAAATCCAGGTTAGTTTCTTTTCTTAAATAATCGAAAGCACCGGATTCCTGAACAAATTTTCGATTCATATTGATTATTTCTTCTCGCGAATCGCCGCTGTCTGCTAACATAATTACTCTTATTCCTCTTGTCCTATCATTGTCTTTGATTTTAAAAAGAGTCTCAATGCCGTCCATTTCCGGCATCATCATATCAAGCAAAACAACATCGGGTTTTGCATTCGTTAAAACAGCGAGAGCTTCTTTGCCATTTGAGGCCTCAATAATATTAAAATTAGCGGCTTCCAGTTTTGTTTTTAAGATATTCCGAAAATCTGTTTCGTCGTCTACCATTAATATTAAAAATTTTTTTATTTCCTCAGCCATATTTTAATTTTAATATTCAAAGATATTTTGTCAAAACTAAACCCCTTGCCTTCAGATTCATGAATAAGCATTATCATTAAATTTAAATCTTTGGGACACTCAATTTTACATTACTGATAATTTTTTCTATATTAGGGAAAAATCGGCTAAAAATTTTATCTATCTTCTGTATTTTGTCTTCTTCTGGTAATTTCTGCATCATAGCTAATTCAGGAAATATTTTTGATAAAATTAAGTCAACTAATCTTTCTTTTTGCCAGTGACCTATCTTGAATTTAACAATGAACGGTTCGATTGAAAGATGTATCAATTCATGAATAATAGTTTTAATAATATTCTTATCTTTGCTAATGCCAATATTAATAACAATATTATTGGGGCAACGATAGCTACCGCCAACGCCATACTTAGTCAAAAATACGAAATAGATTTTCTGCGGGTTCAAAGACATCTCTAATAAAGATTTTGATAACCTCTCATCTACATTACTCCATTCATTTCTTATTTTTAAAATAATTCCTTCATAATCTTCCTTTTTAAACTCTTTGGCTATATTTTTCCGTACATATTCTTCAGTTGTCGTTTCCTTATTTTTTAAAGACACGTTTGCGGGTAAAACAATTTTATAATTATTCTTTCTAAACCACTCTATATCTTTTAGAGTGTTTAAAACACGCTGAACCTCAAAATCAAATGAATATTTTATTTCTATCTCCATAATTTTATTTTGATAAAATAACGCAAACCGGATTTTTTGGTTTCTTCTTTTGCATATAGAAATTATACTATTAAAATCAGAAAAGGTATCTGCCTCTGAATTCTCTAAGCGTTATTACCTCCGAGCAATTCCCTGAATAATGTGCCAGAATTTTACTTCGCCGGTTGCTCCTGCCTTTTTCCGTTTTTCTTCTGATATCTCAATAAAATCCATCTTCTTTAATAAATTTTTTAATTCTTCTATCGTCCAAAAGGACATTTCTTGGCGAGTTTTTGCCCAATCGTCTTCTGGACCAAAAACTGAAAAGACAAAAATTCCATCTTTAGTTAGACCTTCCTGGATTTTTAACAAAAGTTTAGAAGATTTTTTCTTGTTTAGAAAAGGTAAACTATTCCAAGCAATAATCAATTGATAATTATCTGGGGCGATGTTGTAGTCGGCGACATCTTCTTTAATAACTGCAACAGGCAAGCTATTACATAGCTTTTTAGCTTGATTAATACTTGCTTCATCTAAATCAACTGCCTCTACCTGAAATCCATTTTCCGCTAAATATTTAGCGTCAACACCAGCGCCACAACCAAGATCTAAGGATCTACCTTTTGAAGTTCCTAATATTTTTACTGCTTCTACTAAAAAACCAACGGGTTGACGTTTTTGAGTTGCTTTAACAAATTTATTCCACTCCCAATCTGACATATACAAATAATAACAATTTCTTTAAAAATAAAAAGGCGATCAGACAAATTAAGCTTGATCGCCTCTTACTGGAACTAACTAATCGCTTTCTGGACAAGCGCTACAATCCATTCCGCCGTTTTCTTGACTACCTGCTTGATCAGATGTGCAACCGGTGCTATGAGAGTGTTCTTCGACATTACTGGCTCCTAGAATGCCTTGGACACTGTAGCGGGCTAGATACTTTACCTCTTGAGTCCAAAAGTTGAACTCATTTAACTGACTTTTTTCATTTTTATCACCTCCTTTCTTGATTAAGTTTTTCAGAGAACAATTCGGTTAAATTACTTATGTTCTTCAATCTTGCAACTGGTTTTGCTAGACTTTATTTTTGGAACGAAAAGTAATTTAGCTGAAATTTTGTTTTTGGTCATGTTTATTTCATAAACCGAACCTGGTGGACAATGCCAGTATTCAATATCTTTTAATGGCCTCTCAGAAATTTTATTAAGCAAAACCCTCAATGGATCTCTGTGGGTAATATATAATCGGTATGGCTTGCTACTTCTTAACACATATGACATTCGACGGGCTATATCAATGGTATGTTCCCCTACTTCCCATTCGTTCAAATATTCTTTAATCACTATAGCTTTATCGTTATTAATGATTTTTTTTATTATTGAAGCGGTCTCGATACATCTTTCCATCGGAGACGAAAATATGAAGTCTATATTGTAGTCACTTAAAAACCTTCCAGTTGATTCAGCTTCCTTCTGGCCTTCCCTGTTTAAATTAAAACCCGGCAATCTTCTGTATGTAATCTTATTTGGATTGTGAACTGTAGCGTGCCTGCAGATTAAAATACGCATATTATTAATATAAATAATATAACATTCATGGATAGTCAATAACCTTATTTTTTGGTTTTGATATATTAAGTCTTGCTTTGTTATACTTTAATCATGTCGGGAACAAAACAATCGCCGATTATTAATATTCTAAAAACTATCCTCCCAGCCGTAGTTTTGATTGAGCCAGAAAAAGCCCATAAAGAGAGCGTTCCAAACGAAACTCCTAAGATTGAAGAGGGCTCTGGTTTTATTATTTCATCGGATGGTTTAATTCTAACTAATCGTCATAATATTTTAGATAAAACTAAAAAATATTTTGCAGTTGCTCACGACAACAAAAAATATCCGCTTAAGATTCTTTCCAGAAATGAAACCAATGATGTGGCAATTTTAAAAATCGCCGGACAGGAAATTTACCCATTTCTCATCTTAGGAGATTCTTTAAAGCTGGAATTAGGCGAAGAAGTTTTTGCGATTGGCAACGCTTTAGGATTTAAAGACACTGTTTCTCAAGGAATTGTTTCTGGTCTGGCGAGAAAAATTGATGATAAAATGGAAAATTTAATTCAGACCGATGCGGCAATTAATCCCGGCAATTCCGGCGGGCCGTTGATAAACGCCAAAGGCGAAGTAATCGGAATAAATTCCATAATGATGACCGAGGCGGAAAATATCGGCTTTGCCATCCCCATCAACGAAGCTAAAAAAGATTTGGAAGACATTAAAAAATTCGGCCGAATCCGCAGACCATTTTTGGGATTCAATTATATTGACCATAAAAAAGGCGCTTTAGTCATTGAAATTAAAGATTTCTTAAAAAACGATTTAAAAGAAAACGATATTATTTTGGAATGCAATAATCAAAAAATAACCGAAGATTTCCAGCTTGAAGATTGCTTAAAAATCCTGCAAGTCGGTCAAACCGCCAAATTAAAAATTCTCCGCAAAAAAGAAATAAAAGAAATTGAAATTTTAGTGAAAGAAAAGATTTAAGAAACAACGATATTAATCAACCTGTCTTTGACGAAAATTATCTTTTTTATTTTCTGATTGCCGATTAATTTTTTAACTCTTTCTTCGGCTAAAACCAGTTTTTCAGCTTCTTTTTGAGAAAAGCCTCTCTTGGCCGATATTTTATGGCGGAGTTTTCCGTTAATCTGAATAATAAGTTCAAAGTTTTCTTCTTTAATAAGTTTTGAATCGTATTTCGGCCAGACTTCTTTAAAGATAGAATTTTTATAACCGAGTTTATTCCATAATTCTTCGGAAATATGCGGAGCAAAAGGAGCAAGAATTTTTAAAAAATTATCCCAAACCGGTAAAGGAATAGTTCCAATTTCCGAACATTGATTAACAAAAATCATCAAACTGGAAATCGCAGTGTTAAACCCCATTGATTCAATGTCTTCGCCAACTTTTTTAATGGTTTTATGAAGCAACCTTTCCAGTTTTTCGTTTTTCGCCTTTTTGTCAATTTTGGCTGTCTGGCTGATATTCCAAATTTTATTTAAAAATCTGGAAGTGCCTTCAATGCCATGCGGGTCCCAAGCAATCGCTTGATTAAACGGCCCTATAAACATAATGTAAAGTCTGAGAATATCGGCTCCGAATTCCTTCATTAAATCGTCAGGATTAACAACATTGCCTCTTGATTTAGACATTTTTTCTCCGCCTTCGCCTAAAATCATCCCTTGAGAAGTTCGTCTTTTATAGGGTTCCGAAACCGGCACAACGCCGATGTCATACAAAAATTTATTCCAAAAACGCGAATAAAGTAAATGAAGAGTAGTGTGTTCCATCCCGCCGTTATACCAATCAACTGGCATCCAATATTTTAATTTTTTAAAATCAGCCAGAGATTTTTTATTTTTCGGGTCAGCGTATCTCAAAAAATACCAGCTGGAACCAGCCCAATTTGGCATCGTATCAGTTTCTCTTTTCGCCAGACCGCCGCATTTTGGACATTTTGTATTTACCCACTCGGCAATAGAAGACAAAGGAGATTCACCGGTATCAGTCGGCTTGTAATTTTTTATATCAGGGAGTTTAACCGGCAAATCTTTTTCCGGCACCGCTACCCAATTGCATTTTTCACAAAAAACCAGCGGAATCGGTTCACCCCAATAATGCTGCCTTGAAAAAATCCAGTCGTGGAGTTTATAATTTGTTGTTTTTTTAGCGCCGATTTTTTTAATAATCTCTTCTCCAGCTCTCTTATTATTTTTTCCATTAAATTCTTCGGAATTCATCATTATTCCTTCACCAATATAAGGTAAGTAATCAACATAATCGGTTTGCCCGGATTTAATAACTTGAATAATTTCCAAATTAAATTTTTTAGCGAAATCAAAATCTCGTTCATCGTGCGCCGGCACCGCCATAATCGCGCCGGTTCCATAAGAACTTAAAACATAATCCGCCACAAAAATCGGAATTTCTTTTTCATTAACCGGATTTATCGCTTTTATTCCTTTTAATTCAACTCCAGTTTTAATCTTTTCTTCGGTTCTCTGAATTTCGGATTTATTTTTCGCTTCTTTTATATACTCTTCAACTTCTTTAAAATTTGAGATTTGAGATTTGAGATTTGAGATTAATGGATGTTCTGGCGATAAAACCATATAAGTACAGCCAAAAAGAGTGTCCGGCCGAGTTGTAAAAATTTCAATTTGAGATTTGGAATTTGAAATTTGGAATTTTATGCTTGCTCCTTCGCTTTTTCCTATCCAATTCGCCTGCTGAATTTTTATTTTTTCCAAGTAATCAACTTTATCTAAGTCTCCCAGCAATCTATCAGCGTATTTGGTAATTTTTAAAAGCCACTGTTCTTTTTCCCGTTTTCCCACCGATGCTCCGCAACGTTCGCAAGCGCCGGCAACTACTTCTTCGTTAGCTAAACCGATTTTACACGACGGGCACCAATTTATTGGCATTTTCTTTTTATAAGCCAAACCGTGTTTAAAAAGCTGCAAAAATATCCACTGCGTCCATTTATAATATTCCGGGTCAGAAGTATTTATTTCTCTATTCCAATCAAAAGAAAGCCCTAAAGATTTAAGCTGGCGTTGAAAAACTTTGGTGTTTTTCTGGGTGATAATTTTCGGGTGGATGCCGGTTTTAATCGCGTAATTTTCCGTTGGTAAACCAAAGGCATCCCAGCCAATCGGATACAAAACATCATAGCCTTCCATTCGGCGCTTGCGAGCAACAACATCCAAGGCTGTATAGGTTCTAACATGACCCATATGAATACCCTCGCCCGAAGGATAAGGAAATTCTATCAGACAATAATATTTCGGTTTTTTGGAAAAATCCTCGGCTTGATAAATTCTTTTTTTCTCCCAGGTATTTTGCCACCTTTTCTCAATTTTCTGAGGATTATATTTCATAAAATTAAGTTTATTGCTTTTTTTGATTTTTGTAAATCGATTTAATAATATCTGTCTTTTAAAAAAATCCCGATTTAAATCGGGATTTTTATTTTATTAAGTTTTTATATTGCACAAAAGAGGATTTAAGAAAGAAGAATTTTAAATCTAATAGACAGAGAGGCAAAATATGACACCAAAAATAAAATTAAAGCGTAAGGTATTGCCTCACTTTATCTACTAATTCCGTAAGCGGAATTCCTTTTTTAATAAAATCCAATGCGCCTATTTCTTTAGCCGCTTTTACGTCAACTTCCGGTTTGGCAGGATCGCTAAATGCCGTTAAAAAAACTATTTTCGAATTTGCGGTTTCCGGATTTTCTCTGATTTTTATTGCCGCCTCAACGCCATCCATCACCGGCATCTTTACATCTATAAGTATAAGAGAGGGATGTTTTTGCTTTGCTGTCTCAATGGCTTCAGCGCCATTTGCAGCCGTAATCACCTGAAAGCCCGCCTGTACGAGCGCTGTCTGGTAAAGAGTAAGAATATCCGGCTCATCATCAACAAGAAGAATAAGTGCTTGGTCGGTCATATAATTTATTATATCATAATTATTCAATAATCGACCTTTTATTTATTCGCTTTAGGAAGAGCTATAACAAAAATACTGCCGACTCCCGGCTTGCTTT
The DNA here is from genome assembly GCA_964651905.1 of uncultured Candidatus Saccharibacteria bacterium. Lineage (GTDB taxonomy): Bacteria > Patescibacteriota > Minisyncoccia > UBA6257 > UBA9933 > CAZYZO01. Next base: position 21,198 of record CAZYZO010000001.1, read on the forward strand.
CCTTAAGACTAACTGTACCACCCATTGATTCGGCCAGCAACCTGCTGATATAAAGCCCCATGCCGCTGCCGTATTCTTTACTATGCATAAAACGACCTCTTACCGTTTGGAACTTCTGAAAGAGTGATTTTTGATCAGCCGGTTTAATCCCGATGCCAGTGTCTTTGACTGACAGTTCTACAAACTCATTTTTTTCTTCAAATGATAAAGTAATTCCGCCTTTTTCCGTGTATTGTATTGCATTCATCAAAATATTTATAATGATTTCTTTTGTTCGTTCCCGATCAGCCAGAATCTCAGGTAACGGCTTATGTGGCGAAGAAATTTTAAGAAACAAAGATTTCTCCGTGGCTTTTCCCTGAAAATCAGTAACAACTTCATGCACAAGATCCGTGAGATTAAATTGTTCATTTTTAAACCGCATCCTAGATTCCTCAAGAGCAGTAAGATCAAGAAAATCATCAACAATTCCCAAAAGTCGTACGCTACTGCGCTGGATGGCGTCAATCATCATTTTTAGCTGTGCCTCAGAAAATTTCTTGGGAACTAATTCCAAAAGAAGTTCGGCATTTCCTCTGATAACGCTCAATGGCGTCCTTAATTCATGAGCGGTAATCGCCACAAAGGAACTTTTAGCTTCTTCAAGCTTTTTTTGCTCGGTAATATCCTCCATAATAACTACTGCGCCGATAAAAATTTTTTCAGTAATATTCCATACCGGTGACATAAATAATCGGAAATATCTATCTCCAATCATTACCTCTTGAATATTGAGGGGCTTGCTGACCTGAATATAATAACTGAGGGCCTGGGAGATTTTTATATCTTTTATTTTTTCATTTAAATCCTTAAAAGTGAGAACTTCTGAGAGCGGTTTTCCTAAGATATTTTTAGCCGCCGGATTAGCCAGAACAACATTAAGGCTTAAATCAACCATAATTACGCCGAGATTTACACTTTTCACCAAAGAAGATAATTTTCCATGTTCTTCTGAAAGTTGCTTGGTTCTTTCTTTAACTTTAATATCCACTTTTTCTTTTTCTTTCTGAATAGTCTCGACTTTTTCTCTTAGCTTTTTAACCATTACATCGAAAGAGTTGGATAGACTTCCTATTTCATCTTTTCTATTTAAAAGTTCTTCTTGAACATTTATTTTCAAGTTTCCTTTTGAAATATCTTTTGCTAATTTAGAAAGATTAACCAGAGGGTTACTTATTTCATTTGAAAAAACAAAGGCTAAAATAATACAACCTAAAGTTATCAAGACAATCAAAGTTAAGCTAAAAATCCAACTTAAGTTTTCTAAAGATTGAAGTTCTTGTTGCTGTTCCTTTGAAAAACTAAGTTCTGTCAAAATAAGATCTGTTGTATCTTCCATTATTTTTTCCTTCCCGCGATTTATTTGTTCAAGAATCTCAGAACTTTGACTGAAATCTCTTTTACGAGTACTCTCAATACCTTTCTCGCAGTATTCTTTTAGAAATCCTATTGTATTTTGCACTCTCTCGTAAAAAATTCTGCTCTTCTCAAAAGTGATAATTTTGTCCAATTGAAAGAAAATACCATCAATTTCTTTACCTTTGGCGGTATATTCGGAAAGAAGTTGTTTATTTTCTATGTTCTGTAATAAAGAAAGATAAAGAGAGACCAGATTATCAACAGTTTCCGTAATTCTATATTCAAGAATCATACTCTCTATGGTCTTTTTATATTGAGTTTCTATATTATAATGTAGAACTATAAAAATGATAGTTGAGATAAGAAGTGAAGCGATAAGCACAATAAAAGAGAGCAACAAACGTCTCTTGATATTCGCCATAATAGTCCCAAAATTACTCATATTTACTATGGTATCATAGGGCTATACAATTGTATGTCCTTACCATATTATTTTATGGACCACATCATTCTAAAGTCGTTTTGTGTTTCTTTCGTGTAGTCAGTTAGAGCTTCTGCTGTTTTATTAGTATCTTTATCTCTAACAAAATTCGCCATTATGTCATTCAATTTATCTCTGAATTCGTAAGGTAAGGCACTTCCAGTATCTATGACTAATCTAGCTTTTTGGAAGTAAGAAATAGCAGATTTCTGATAATTATCGTAGAGGCTTATATCAACGTCTTTCCTTGGAGTAATAGAGCCTTTTTTGGAGTTAAACGCGTCCTGGCCTAGTCTTGAACCAACAACCTTAAGCCAATTATCGGCGCTAGTCGGATGGGAAACACCTTTTGGTTCAACAAATCCATCTACCACAAGCATATGCAAGCCATCAGTCTCAGGCACCGAGATGGTTCCATAATCTTCGTTATATTTCATTCCAACAAGCCTGAATTCTCCATTAGCCCAGTCTCCCATTATATTAAATGCGCTTTCTCCTTTTATTATCCTGTTTATTGCATCGTTCCACTCAACAGCAGCACTGTCAGGATTAACGTAATCAAGATACTTTTTGAAAATACCCAATACTTCCATTAGCTTTGGGTCATCCGCTGAGGTAATTCTTCCGTTTATATAATCTTCATAGTATTTCACTCCTCCTCTTCCAAGCAATATGTTATTGAAGACGAAAGATGCTGTCCAGGCTCTGCCCATCTGAATAGGATATTTTATTCCTTCTTTTCTTAGTTTCTCGCACGCTTTAAATAAAGAATCCCAATCTGTTAAAGAATTTGGATCAATCTGGTATTTATCCAGAAGAGCCTTGTTATACCAAATAAGATTGTTTCTATGTATGTCCAGTGGAATTACATAATAATGGTCATCTATCTTACTGGCTTCTTGTACCGCCATAGGTATAATATCTGCAAGTTTTTCAGATTCCCATATATAATCAAGTGATTCTAAAAGGCCTTCTTTTACATAAGGATATATCTCATATCCCGGGTGGGCCACAAAACTATCTGGAGCTTCTCCAACTAAAATCATAGGTTTAATCTTGGCTATCATTTCCATTCCGCCTCCTCCTAAAACATAAGATGCCATTATAGCTGTATCAGGATATTTCTTCACAAACACGTCAATTAATGAATTTATTGCGGCAAGTTCTCCTGTAGATTGCCACCAATGATAAAAAACAAGCGCATTTACTTCTTTTCTATTCTCTAAACCAGTGCCTTCTTTAACTTCTGGAGATAAGGTTTGAAACCTATAAACTATAAAGCCGATGCCAGCAATTAATATTACAATAACCACAATTATCATTCCGATTAATATTTTTTTATTCATACATATTAATTAGATTTATATGTTTTATTCGACCTTATTATTATAACACGACTATTTATATTTACTACTGAAATAAATTTTAAAATAAGCGATAATATAATGCAATGGTAATCTTAAAAAGCCGCACCGCACGGCAAAATTTCGCTGAAAAGAAGTTAACGATTACCTGTGTGCCCAGGAGAGGATTTGAACCTCCAAGCCCTTGCGGGCGCTACCACCTCAAGGTAGTGCGTCTGCCAGTTTCGCCACCTGGGCAGTTTTATGCCGCCACGCCGATTTTTTGACGAGATTTACGCTTAGAGAGTTTTCTGACAAAATATATTTTGGAACGGTGAATTTTTTTAGGAGAACTTAAAATCTCCACCTGGATGTTCGGCGAATGAATCGGATAAATTTTTTCCACGCCAACGCCGGCTAAAGTCGCCCTAACCGTGAAAGTGGCGCCAGTTTCACTGCCGTGTTTTCGAGCAATTACCAAGCCCTGAAAAACACCACTGTTTTTTTCAGTGACTTTAACAATAGCTCTGGGTTTAATTTTTTCTAAAACTGATTGTTCCATGCCTTAATTATATAAATTTTAATCCCCAAAGCAAGAGGACTAAAATTTATCCATAGCGAAGCGGAGTTTCGATATATCCTTGGATATAATTATGAACGCCAAACTCCCAGTTCTTGCTACCGCTTGCGGTAGCAAGAACTAGTTATAGCAAACTTTGTTTGATATATCGCTGAAAGCGCTATAGCAAATGTTAAAAATCGGTAAAAGTTTTCTAGATAAATTTTATTTATTCTTTAGACTCTAAATTTTGAATAAAGCTCTTTAATTCTTCTGGCAATTCGGCTTCAATTTTTATCATTCGTCCTTCTTCAATGGGAAACTCTAAAGATTGAGCATGAAGAAATTGACGGTCCAGACTAAACGGTAACTTTCTTTTTTTAAATCCGTAAAGCTTATCGCCAACCACCGGATGGCCGATGGAAGCCAAATGAACCCTAATTTGGTGAGTTCTGCCGGTTTTAGGAATTACTTCAAGAAGAGAAAAACCTTTTAGGATTTTCAAAACTTTATATTCGGTGATCGCCGGTTTTTCGTCTTTCCCTTCCCAAATGGTTCTTTTGATGCTTCCGGTTTTTAGTTTAATCGGTTTTTCAATAATTCCCTCTTTAGATTTCATCTCGCCCCAAACCAAGGCTAAATAAGTTTTTTTAATTTTACGCGTTTGGAAAAGATTTTTCAGATATTCAAAATATTTTTGATTCCGGGGGATTAAAAGCACGCCGGAAGTATCTTTATCTAAACGATGGACAATGCCCGGCCGTAAATTAGCTTGCCCTGAGTCTGTCAAAGGGTCGCCAACATTTCTTATTTCCAGATATTTTTTTAGTAAAAATTCTACCAGAGTCGGCTCTTTCTTAATTCTTAATTCCCTGGCCTCGCTAAGCGAAGCAGGGCAGGCTTTATTTTGAATTGGATGAACGAGCAGTCCGGCTGGCTTATCAATCGCCAAAAAATTTTTATCTTCGTAAATAATTTTCGGGACCATATTAATCTATAGCAAGGTTTACCTTGATATATTCTTTGATTATAGCAAAGTGAAACTTTGATATATCTTTAGATATTGCTGTGTTTTATTTTTTTTGATAATGTAAATTATTATCCATCTTGGGTGTGTAGTTCAGTGGTAGAACGCTGTCCTGATAAGACAGAGGTCGAAGGTCCGATTCCTTCCACACCCACAACCCGCGCGATTAGCTCAGTGGTAGAGCGCATCGTTGACATCGATGAGGTCATAGGTTCAATCCCTATATCGCGCACTAAAAATTCTTATTTTTAATGACTTATAGTAAGCCAAAGGTTTGATATATCAAAAGTCTATTTTGATACAGTACTGGTAGTCGAGGTGGGTGAAGTTGAAGTCGTACTAGTAGAGATGGAGCCCGTAGAAGTTGAAATGGTTGAGGTTACCGTTGAAGTTGCTACTGTAGAAGTTGGAGCGGTATTTAAAAAGTTATTGATTTCTTCAATGCCAAGCTTTTTTAAGGCCTCAAAATCAAATCCTTTAATTTCCGCTTTAACGCCTTTATCGGATAAGCTCTGGCTAATTTCTCTGGCTAGATAATTTATTATCATAACCGACAAGGCAATCATTATTAAAATAATTATTATAGTGATGACGGCATAAATAATTATTTTTTTATTTTGAGTCAACATAAATTTGTTAAAAGTGATTTAGAATGAAAATACTTGTCCCGGCAAAACAACATTAAATTCATTTGTATCTTCTTTTATTGAAATAGTCGGGCTAATGATTTTCGTGATGAAACGATTATTTTCTAAGTCATTTAAAAATTTAGTAAAATCTTCATAAGAACTATTAAAACTCAAAGTGAAGCCTTCTTTTATAAATCCTTCACTAGCAGAAAGAACCTCGCCAGTGAAAGCAAAATTCAAAGCAGTAATATTGCTTTTTTTCGCGAGCGTATCAATAATTGGTTTAAAATTAACAGCCATATCGTCTTTGGTGGGAAAATAATTATTAAGCATTAAATTAATTTCTTTAGCTTTATTATAATCAGGACGCAAAGCAGAAAGAATAGCAATTTCATTTATATTTGTGATTGTTTGAAATTGTAAATTTTGAATTTTAGCTATTTTTTTGTTAATATCTTCTGAAAGATAAAAAATTCCACCAACTAAAACTACAATAACAGCAAAAGTTATTGCGCAAATTTTGACAAGATGTTTTCGGAAGTCTTTCATTTCTAAAATATATTATAGCAAGCTCCGCTTGATATATTCTCTGACTATAGCAAAATTAGTTTGATATATCGCTGAAAGCGCTATAGCAAGCTTTGGCTTGATGTATTCTTTGATTATACTACAGATAAAAAAACAAACAAATGGATGAAGAAAAAAAGTATTTTAACGCATTAAATCTCATTTTAAAAGCAGATTATTCCGCTTTAATCAAATTAAAATCCGAATTTTTATCTTACAAATCGGCTTTTGAAAACCTTAAAAAACCGATATCTATTGACATAGAAGCGGGATGGCAGAAACTTCAAAAACAAAAAATCCAAATTATTCTTAAAGATGAAACTGACTTCCCGTCTTTGCTTAAAGAAATCCCCTGGCCGCCGCTGGGAATATATGTAAGAGGAGAATTACCGAAAGATAATGAAATAAAAATCGCGGTGGTAGGCACTAGAAAAGCCACAATTATCGGCCGAGAAATTTCCGAACATTTCAGTCAGGAATTAGTGAACAATGGCGTTGTCATCGTAAGCGGATTAGCGATGGGTATTGACAGCGCCAGCCATGTAGGCGCCCTAAAATTAAAAGGAAAGACCATCGCCGTTTTAGGCAATGAAATCGGGAGTTTTTATCCGCGACAAAATCAAAAATTAGCCAAACGAATTTTGGAAAACAACGGCTGTATAATTTCTGAATATCCGTTGAACTGCCCAACTTATCGCGCCAATTTTCTGGCAAGAAATAGAATTATCAGCGGCTTGTCAAAAGCCGTAGTTATTATTGAAGCGCCTTTTGAATCAGGCGCTTTAAACACTGCCCGATACGCCATTGAACAAAACCGAGAAGTACTAGTGGTGCCCGGACCGCTCAACAATAAAAATTATGAAGGGTCGCTAAAATTAATTCGGGAAGGAGCTCGTCTGATAACATCGGCTAAAGATATTTTGGAAGATTTAAATTTAGAAATAAAAATAGAAAAAGAAAAACACAAAACATCAGCTAAAAATATTACTGATGCCAACCAAATTATTATTCTAAAAATATTAGAAGAGGCGGGAACGCCGTTAACTATTGACAAAATAAGCTCTATCGCTAAACTAAACCCTCAAGTCATAAACCAAGCAATTTCATTCTTAATAATTGAAGGATTTATCAAAGAAACCGAGAAAGGATATATAATATGAAACTTGTAATTGTAGAATCGCCGACAAAAGCAAATACTATTAGCAAATTTTTAGGCTCTGATTTTAAAGTTGAGTCTTCTTACGGTCACATTAGAGATTTACCAAAAAGCAAAATCGGCATTGATATTGAAAATAATTTTGAACCTCAATATATAATCCCCGTAAAATCAAAAAAAAGAGTGACTTCTCTCAAAAAAGAGGTAAAAAAAGCTGAAAAAATAATTTTAGCTACTGACGAAGACCGAGAAGGAGAAGCTATCGCTTGGCATTTAGCCCAAACTCTCAACCTTCCAACAGCTGAAAGAATTGTTTTCCATGAAATTACCCAAAAAGCGATTGAAGAAGCATTAAAAAATCCCCGTTCCATTAATATAAATCTTGTTAACGCCCAACAAGGAAGACGGGTTTTGGACCGTTTGGTTGGCTATAAACTCTCCCCTTTTCTCTGGCAAAAAATTATGAAGCGGCTTTCAGCCGGCCGGGTGCAATCGGTCGCGCTGCGACTGATTGTGGAACGAGAAAATGAAATTAAAAATTTTAAACCCGAAGAATATTATACGATTTTTGCAGTATTGCAAAAACCGCATAATCCAAAATCCAAATTACAAATTGCAAACACTCTTGAAGCTACTTTATATAAAATCGACGACGAAATAATTCCTAAACTCGGCATCAAAACCGAAAAAGAAGCTAAAAAAATAGCTAGTGATTTAGAAAAATGCGAGTTTAGTATTTCAAAAATTGAAAAAAAAGAAATTATAAAAAACCCGCCGGCGCCGTTCACAACTTCTTCTTTACAACAAACAGGAGCAAACCGGCTGGGCTATTCAGCAAAACAAACAATGCGATTAGCCCAAGGCCTTTATGAAAAAGGATTGATTACCTATATGAGAACTGATTCTTTAAGTTTATCTAAAGAATCTGTCCGTCAAGCATCTGATTGGATTGAAAAAAATTTCGGTAAAAAATATGCCAGCCAAACGCCGAGATTTTTTAAAACCAAATCGCGGCTTGCTCAAGAAGCGCATGAAGCCATCAGACCAACGGACGCTAATTTAACGCCGGAAAAAATAAAAATCGAAAATAATCAAGAAAAGAAAATTTACGATTTAATTTGGAGAAGATTCATCGCCTCGCAGCTGCCTCAGGCGATTTTTGATTCAACTCGCGTAGAAATTGAAGCGAAAAATAAATCTTCACACAAATTACAGGCTAATGGCAGCACTCTCCGCTTTGACGGATTTTTAAAAGTTTGGCTGACAAAATTTGAAGAAAAAGAATTGCCGGAATTGAAAGAAAATGAAAAATTAAATTTAATTGAAATTAAGCCAACTCAACATTTCACCGAACCGCCGGCTCGCTATAACGACGCTTCTTTAGTAAAAACCTTGGAAAAATTCGGCATTGGACGTCCTTCAACTTATGCGCCGATTATCTCCATTATCCAAGAAAGAAATTACGTTATTAAAAATGAAAATAAAAAATTCGTGCCCACGGAAATCGGCGAAGCTGTCAATAAACTTTTGGTGGCGCATTTCCCGGAAATTATCGATATCGGATTTACGGCGAAAATGGAAAAAGAGCTGGACGAAATCGCTGAAGGAAAAATCGATTGGAGAAAAATTATAAAAGAATTTTACGGGCCTTTTGCAAAAAACCTTGAAGAAAAAATGAACACGGTTGAAAAACAAGAAATTGCCGTGGAAAAAATAGATAAAAACTGCGATGTTTGCGGAAAACCGATGATTGTAAAATACGGAAGATTTGGAAAATTTCTCGCTTGTTCCAGGTTCCCGGAATGTAAAAATACCAAGTCTTATTCTGATTCTATTGATTTAGGTTCTTGCCCGAAATGCCAGGAAGGAAAAATTGTAATGCGCCGAACAAAAAAACGAAGAATGTTTTACGGCTGTTCACGCTATCCCAAATGCGATTTCGTAAGCTGGAAAAAACCTGACATAAGCGAATCTCAAACTGAATAATCCAACACATGCCCACGTTCTGAAATAAAACTTGCTTAAAATTTTAATTTTAAAGATAATAGATTTTAGATAAGGGCATGCGACGCCTGTCTGACGGTAGGTAGAGAACAGGTATACGCGCCCGCCCAAATTTGCCCGGGTGGCGGAATTGGCAGACGCGCAGGACTCAAAATCCTGTAGCCGTAAGGCTGTGAGAGTTCGAGCCTCTCCCCGGGCACAAAAAACTAAAAAAATTTTAATTTTAAAACTATGTCCGTCCTCTCAAAACCAGAAATTTTGAAGCATTATAAAGCCGGTAATATCATCATCTATCCTTTTGATAAAAAAAATCTGGCTAATACCAGTTATGATGTTCGGTTGGGCAAATATTTTTTTAGACAAAATAGGATAGGATATACAGAAACATTAAATCCATTTTGGAAAAAGTCAGTAATTAAAATGTATTCAAAACTAGAAGAAGCAATACCCATAGAAAAGATTAAGTCAAAAACAAATCCTTTTTACAATCTTTCTACTAAAAATAAAATTATCCTAATTGCACCAGAAGAAACAATTCTCGCTCATACAATTGAGTTTATTGGAGGGCTTAACGGAATTAATGGCTTGTCCGCTATTACTACCGAAATGAGAGCAAGAAGTTCTTTAGGAAGAATTGGCATCGCTGTTTGTAAATGCGCTGGATGGGGAGATGTTGGTTATATTAATCGTTGGACAATGGAAATCACTAATTTTTCTAGCGCTATAATTCCTTTAGTAGTAGGAATGAGGGTTGCTCAAATTATTTTTCACGAAGTTCATAAAATTGATGTTAAAGATCATTATTATCAAAAAGGTAAATATCAAAAACATTTAAGCATTAAAGAGATTAAGAAAAATTGGAAGCCCGAAGATATGCTTCCGCGTCTTTATAAAGATGAAGATTTAAAAATTTTTAAAAATTATGGGAAATAAACAATCCCAAAAAAGAGCTAAAAACTTCTTTTCTAAAAGCTAATTTCTATCCAAAGAACACTTCCGTTAACGGAAGTGTTCTTAGTAAATTAATGTAAACAAATTATTAACTATTCTAATTTCTCTATTTCTTTTTTGAGATATCCTTCCATTTTTTTGATATTTTCCTGCAGTCTTTTCCTCATAAATTCGTCGTCCGCCTCGGTAGGAGTTCCAATGGCTTGTTGTAATTTTTCTATGTCGTCTTGAATAAGTTTAAAGACTTTGGCTATGTCGGTTTTAACAACTAAAAGCCGCAGCGCTAATTTTTCCTGCCGTTTTTTATAAAACCAAACTCCTCCGCCAAATCCTCCAGCTATTACTATAAGAAGAAATATCAAAATGCCTCCCATCCCAAGTTGGAATTTCCCAATCTGAATAATTGGCTTGCTTTTAATCCTCACTTTTGGAGATTCTATCGCAAGGCTCAATGCTCCTCGTTCATCTTGACTCTGAGCAATCAAAATATATTGTCCATTTCTAAAAGGCTGGTCAAAAGTAAATTCCCAGTTGCCCTTTTCATCCGAGTGAGCAGTGCCTTTCGCAATAATCTCTCCACCCTTTCGCAACACTTTCTGCGCCTTGAGTAATAATAATACATTAATATCAGGCAAGGCCGTCCCTTTCACTGTCAAAATCTGCTCTTCGCCAGAAAAGAGTTCATTGGTAACAAAAGTAATGATTGGAGAAGCAATGGGAAGAATTTCAATATCTAGGCTATTTTCAATGCTGTTTTCTGCCTGGTCAACAGCCTTCACAATTATTCTCCTCTCACCCGGGGCTTGAAGCGGCAATTTAAAGCTGCCAGTAAAATCAGCGTCGGGAATCAAGATAAGATCGCCGTCGCCAATTCTTATCTGATACTCTTTAAGGCCCGAGAGAGCATCTGAAGTCTTAAACTGTAGTGTGGGGACGGGATTATCAGTTTTTTTCCCTTCAAGAATATTTATTTCAAAACCAAGCGGTGGTTGGGTATCAATTGCCAAACGATAATGCGTCGTTGGCCCCCAGCCAAGATTATTTTGAAAACGGATATGAAGATACCAAGTGCCATCTTGCAACGCAACAAAAGTTTTATTATCAAAAAGACCTTCGGACCATCCAGCTGGGATGGAGTTTGGATATTTATTAAGCGCAGTGCTCACGCCAAAAATATCAAGCGGTAAATCCCAACTTGTCGTAAACTGCGCCACCAAATTATACCAGCGGTTTTCTTCGGGATAGAGCGGAATTTTAAGAACCGGCTTTAAAGGCAACTTCTCTGAAAGCGCGGCTTCCCGATCAATTTGTTTACTCTCCGGAATTTTAGGGGTAATTCTTTTTGGGACTACCGTAATCACTGCATCATTTATCTTTGATAGTATATTGGTCCCGCTTCCGTCAGCAGCAGTGATTGCGGCTTCCGTAAGCGAAAGTGTGCTAGTGCCGGTTCCTTTTGCCAGAAATTCTATTTTCAGAATTTTGACAGCGCCACCCGAAACTCCGTACGGAGTGCCGCCGGTAAATAATATAACGCCTTCGGTGTTGGAAAATTGAGGTTCTTCAAGCCAAAAGTTGAATGCAGATTCTACTTTATCTAATGCAGTCACTTCAAGCGTATCTTTGAAAAAACGAATTACTGCTTGGCCTGCGTTAAAACTTACCCCTTCGCTATCAACTCTAAGTTCAATCGTCATTTTTTCTCCGACCCCAATCTCGGAACTGGCAGGTGTCAAAGAAAATGTAGCGGCATGCACCGAAGAAAAAATACCCGAAACAATAATCCCGGCTAATATCACTATAGCAAACCAAAGATTTGATATATTTATTTTAAATTGATATTTCATTTTCTAATAGTACGAATAAATATACTAAAATCTGAAATATTTATTTTCCCATCGTCGTTGAAATCAATTATTTTTTTCTGACTTTCATCTTTCAATCCCCAATTTGAAAGAAACATACTCCAATCTTTAATATTAACTACTCCATCACCGCTTAAATCAGTTTTGGGTAGTGTCAGGTGAGACACCACAAAAGTATTCGTGGGCGAGTAATCGCTTTCTCTCTTTTGTTGACTGGCTTGACTGCGGTCAACCTGCTTTACCCGTACCTGATGAGTGCCGAATTCCAATATGCCGGTATCTACTGCCACCTTATACGACCCATCTTTTTCTACATTCGCTTCTTTTTTTATTATATCATCTATTTCAATAATAATAATATTAGTCGGAGAAGCGCTGCCAACAACGATAGCGGGTTGCCCTCGGCTAACCAGTCGTTGCAGAAGCCCAATAGTGGGTGGCACAAGAATATCTTTTACCACTAAGGCGTTCTCGATAACGCTAATAATAAAAAACTTCGTCTGGGTGGTACGATTATCCTTATCCTTAATAAGGAGTCCAAAACTATGTAGCCCCTGCGAGATGCCGACGAAATTTACCTCAAAAGATCCATTCACGTCCGCGACAACATTTTGGCTTATCACATTCTCAAACATCGCTTGTTTATCGACGATGAATATTTTAGCATCCGGGAAAGCTCTTCCAGAAAATGTTACCGTGGTAGGTTTTCTCGCCCCGCCGCCGCCTCTACCAGACGGAATTGGTCCTGATTCCGATTGAGTTATTAGAGACGGACACTCATCATAATTATTAAAGGCGGTTCCGTTGTTAGTGAGTCTAAAGCTGTAGGTGGTTCCCGCTGCAACACTACCGGCAGCTTGCAAAGACCACTCGTATTCCGTGTAATCATTTTTAACTAAAGTTGAAGAAGAAGCCGGATTGTTTAAATCCAGAATTTGTCCAGGAACAAAAGAGCCAGTCGTGATTTGGTTGGTGGTAATATCACCATCACTGAAATTGTCCGATAAACGAAGACTAAAAGTATCGCTCGTTGGAGTAATGGCTGTCCAACTGCCAGTAGTACAATCAGTACCCTGTTTAAACTCAAAACAAGGAATAAGGGTACCATCCTCATCAGTAACCCTGATGCCGAAACGCAATCTAAAAGCAGTTCCGGGGACAACACTAGTAATACTTGTATTTTTATCTTTATCTTTATCCAGGGAACCATAACCAGTGGCCGAAATTTCTGTGCCATCATCATCTATAAACGTAAAATCTGTCTGATTCCAAACTGTTTCTTTTTCTTTGGCTAATGCAAAAATCGGAAACAAAAACAGAACCAACGCCAAAACCAACAATGAAGAACGTATATATTGAAATTTCATTTTATTGGCTTTTAAGGACGGCTCTTGGCCGCCTTTCTGCCCTCAAGATAATCTTTCACTTTTTCAATTACTTCTTGAATCGGGTGTTGGGATTTTACAAAATAGTCATCAGCGCCCATCTCTAAAGCCCGTTTGATTGTCTTATCTTCTCCAAGATTTGACAAAACAATCACTGGAATCAATTTCCGTTCGGGATTCTTTTTTATCTCCTCCAACACATAAAAGCCATCCTTTTGGGGCATCAAAAGGTCAAGCAAAACAAGGCTTGGCTTCTTTTTTCCTATTTTTGTAATTGCCTCCTCTCCATTTTTGGCGATATCAACCGTATAGCCCTCTGCGACTAAATTATCTTCAAGCGCCCGAATTAAAAAATCTTCGTCTTCAACAATTAATATGTGATTCATTTTAGTTTATTAGATTTTTAATTTTTATTTCTCGTTTTTGCACCCTTGCTCGACCTTTTGGGGATGCGTAAAAAAAAGGTAGAACCTTTATTTTCTTCGGATTTAAATGAAATTTCTGCGCCAATCTTTTCAGCAAGTATTTTAGCGATGTTAAGACCGATGCCTGTGCCAATTGGTTTCAAAGCTCTTGCATTGGAGGCACGATAAAATCGTCCAAACATTCTTTTCTGCTCATTTTTAGGGATACCGATCCCGAAATCGCGAACAAAAAATACTACTGCCCCTGATTCTTCCTTAACATCCAAAATCACTTTTTGACCCGGCCTTGAATAATTAATAGCGTTAGAAAGAAAAGATCTAAGAATTGATTTCAATATTTCTGGGTCTATCTCAATAATAAGTCTCCGATGATTTAATGGGCTTTGTAATAATACTCTCCTCTCTTTGGCTGCCGGCGTCACTGCAGTTAAAATATCTTTAAAAAGAGATAATACTGAAACTTTCTCTTTTTTTATTAGCGCCGCCTCGCTCTCCAGCCGCAACGTGCTCAAGATATCGGAAACAAGCTTAATCATCTGCTCATTAACTTTATAAATATCATCAAGATACTCTTTTTGTTTTTTTGTCATCTCGCCTACAAGCCCTTTATACATCGTCTCAATCAACCACTTTGTGCCGGAAAGCGGAGTGCGCAATTGATGAGAGGCAAGTGATAAAAAATCTAGCCTGATTCGTTCCAATTCTTTTTCTTTAGTAATATCATAAAAAACTTCTACTGCTCCGGTTATTTTTTTATTAAATAGAACGGGGCTTATAACACTACTTGCCGGAAATCTGCTTTTGTCTTTTCGGACGTAATAAAAAGTAGGTAGTTTTTCAATATTAGCAGCAACATCAGTAGTAATAGTAGTTATTATTTTTCCTGATAATACCTTTGAGAGGATTCTTTCTTTGAATATTATTCTATTCCTATTTTCATCTTCCCTTGGGACAAATTTAATTAAAGATTTATCAATCACTTCTTTTCTTTTCCAGCCAGTCAGTACTCCAAAGCCTTCATTGACATGTATTATTTTCCCATTTTTGTCAACAACCACCAATCCCATTATGGGATCACCGATAGAGGCGAGAATCGCCTCCTGTTCAGCGATTATTTTTTCTGACTTGGGAATTCGTCTTTCCCCTTTTTTTTGTTTGTTTTGTTTTTTTATTTTTTTCATAACTCAATAAGGAATTTTTATTTTGATCCCTCACAAGCAAAAAGCACTGTTAAAAACAGTGTTTTTATTAAAATTTTTTACCAAAACAAAAAATTGACGAGTGTTGATTATTTTTTATCTCTCGTATTTGGATAAGGTTAACATAATTTATTTTATTTTTTACATAACCCATAATTTTATTATATCATAAAAAATAAATTACGAAAAAATACCTGTCAATTATATATAATAATATTAAATAATTTCAAACTTGACAATAAAAATGGCTCAGTATTCGTGTTGAGCCATTTTCTTTTTTAAATTATTAGTTTTAAACTATTATGTTCCCGGTAATAATTTTTTAATAATCAAAACGCTTATAAATGCAATTACTATTCCTCCTAAAATATCCATAGGCCAGTGGATGCCGATAAAAATTCTGGCTAGACCCATTAAACAAGCACTGACAATAAAAAAAATACCCCAATATTTGCTTATGAAAAATATCGCGAACGCCAAAGCGAAAAAACCAGCTACATGGCCAGAAGGAAATGACCAGCTACTCCACGGCAAGGATAGAGGCTGAAATCCTAAAAATACAAAAGGCCTTTCCCGATGCCAAAAAAATCTGAAAAGTTCTGTGAAAATTCCCCGGCTTAAAATTATTGAAAGTATCGTAAAACTAAAAAAATAAATCTGGGATTTCCAATTTTTCTCTCTAAGAAGCAAAAAAATCGCCAAAGCAACTAAAATATAAG
>CAZYZO010000001.1:37005-52241 GCA_964651905.1 uncultured Candidatus Saccharibacteria bacterium
TTAATAATTCAACGTCTTTATAATCGATTTCTTTTAAATTTTGAGAGCAAAAAAAACACTGCATTTTTAGAATGGTAGGTCTTCTGATTTAATATTTTCTTCGTCAATATTGATTTCCGGCAACTCTTGGGACGGCGCCGGAGTTTCTTCGGCTGGCGGCTGAGACTGAGGAGAAAAACCGGTTCCTGCTTGGCTCATTGACCTTGGACCAAGTTGCAATCTTTCAGAAATAATTTCCGTGGTTTTCCGGTTTTGCCCTTGTTTATCCTGCCAAGTTCTTGTTCTTAATCTTCCTTCAATTAAAACCATACTGCCCTTTCTCAAAAACTGATTGGCGATTTCTGCCTGTCTTCCCCAAGCTACCACGTTGTGATATTCCGCTTCTTCCTGTTTCATCCCGCTTTTATCTTTCCAGACCCGATTAGTAGCCACAGAAAAAGTTCCGACTGGCGTGCCGGTTGAAGTCGCCCGCAACTGAGGATCGCCGGTTAATCTTCCTAAAATAAAAACTTTATTGAGATTCATAGATTTATAATTTTTAAATTATTTCTATAATTATTAAATTTTATTTATAAATTAATTATTTAAGTATTTCTTCTATCTTTTTTTCCAATTCTTCGTTGCTTAAAGCGTTTACTGTTTTTGGGGCAGATGGCGCAACCGGAGAAAAACGAGGTCTCAGGATTCTTTCTTTATCTTTAACAACCGCTCTTTTTTCTCCTTCTGTTAATTTTACAATTAAAAACCTTAAAATTAAAGGATTGAGTTTGATTGTCTTTTTAAAAGCAATAAGATTTTCCGGTTTTAAAATAAACTGAAGATAGCAAAAAACCGCCGAGCTTTGTTTTTTAATCGGGTAAGCCAGCCTTATTTTAAGGGGCTCTCCTTCTATGGTGATCTCTCCTTCTAAATCTTTAATTGTTTTAGCTACTTCCGTTTTAGTATTTTCAGAGCCGGAGATAAATCCTACTTCATAATTTTTTTTCTCGTCGTCCATAGTAAACAAATGTTAATTAATTATTTCTTCTTTGCCAAGCCCCCTTCTTCTTTTTCTATACCAGTGCCGGCAGGAATCAATCGACCGATAATAACGTTTTCCTTCAAGCCTCTCAATTCATCAACTTTGCCTTCGCAGCTGGCGCCACTCAAAACTCGAACGGTTTCTTGGAATGAGGCGGCGGAAAGGAAACTATCGGAAGAAATAGCAACCCGAGAAATCCCCATTAAAAGCTGTTCGGCGGTAGCCGGCTCTTTATTTTGTTTTTTAAGTTCTTTGTTAATTTCCAAAAACTTTGATTTATCAACCATTTCGCCAGTCACGAAATTGCTGTCGCCCGGATTTTTTATTTTCAGTCGAGAAAACATCTGTCTCACCAAAATCTCAATGTGCTTATCATTAATATTCGTACCTTGAGAAAAATAAATATTTTGGATTTCATTTATGATGTATTTTTCCACTTCTTTTCGATTCCTAAAATTCATAATTTCTTTCAAAGAAAGACTGCCCTCAAAAAGATGAGTGCCTTTCTTAATTTTCTGTCCGGGCTTCACAAACACTTCAATAATCTTGGGGACTGAATATTCCACCACCTTCGGTTTTTTCGTTTTAGAAATTATTTTAAGTCTTATTATTTTCATTTGTCCCCGGACATCAATGTCTTCTACGACACCGTCGCTTGGCGCCAACGGCGCATAGCCTTTCGGCAATCGGTTTTCCAAAACTTCTTCAACTCTGGGCAAACCGTAAGTAATATCAGCGCCCGCAACACCGCCAGTATGGAAAGTTCTGAGAGTTAATTGCGTTCCCGGTTCGCCAATTGATTGAGCAGCAATGATGCCAACAGCTTCGCCTATTTTAACGGGATTAAGATTTATTAAATCAAGGCCATAACATTTGGAACATAATCCGTAAAGAGTTTTACAAGTGATTGGCGAATAAACTTTAATTTTTTCAATTTTTGACTTATCAATCAATTCGGCGGTTTTTCGATCGATAATTTTTCCTTTTTTAACAATAATTTTTTTGGCGATTTTGATATCTTCAGCCGCGGTTCGAGAAAAGACTTTTAAACCAAAAGGATAATTAAATTTCTTGCCTTCTTTTCTATCAATTTCAATTCCTTCTTCGGTGCCGCAATCTTTTTCTTTAATAACTAAATCCTGAGATACATCAACCATTCTTCTCGTCAAATAACCGGCAGAGGCGGTTTTTAAAGCCGTGTCCGTCAAACCTTTTCTGGCGCCGTGAGTGGAAATAAAGTATTCCAGAACAGAAAGCCCGTCTTTATAACAGGATTTTATCGGCAGCTCAATTGTCTCGCCTTTAGGATTCTGTACCAATCCTTTCATTCCCATCATCTGTAAAGGCTGCAACCAACTGCCTCGAGCTTTAGAATCAACAATTGAATAGATTGAGCCGTAAGGATCTAACGTTTGATAAAGAATTTTTTGAATTTTATCTTTGGCCGCTTCCCAAATTTCTACAATTCTGGCTCGGCGTTCAAAATCAGTCAAAAGACCCTGTCCGTATTGGTCATGGATTAAATCAACCGCTTTCTCCGCTTCTTTGATAATCGCTCCTTTTTCTTTAAGTTTCGGTAAGTCATCCATCCCCCAAGTGATGCCCGAAATGGTCGCGTATTCAAAACCCAATCTTTTAATTTCATCCAAAATTGGAGAAGTTTTCTCAATGCCGTAATTTTCAATTAATAAAGAAATTATTTCTTGGAGAGATTTTTTATTCAAAGTTTTATTGACAAACGAAAAATCCTCGGGCAAAACATTATTGAAAATAATTCTGCCGCAACTTGTCTCCACGTCTTTGAACTTTCCTCCTTTTTCCAAAATTTTTATTTTGATTGAAGAATTCATCTCCACCCGATCAAATTGATAAGCCGATAAAGCATCACTCGCGCTGAGAAAAACCTGCCCGTTGTTTTCAGCTCCTTCTTTTATTTTTGTCAGATAATAACAGCCCAAAACCATATCAAGAGTCGGAGTGGTAATCGGTTCGCCGTTAGCCGGCTTTAATAAATTTTTAGAAGCCAGCATTCTTTCAGTTGCTTCTTTTTGAGCTTCTTCGGTTAACGGCAAATGAACGGCCATCTGGTCACCGTCAAAGTCAGCATTGAAAGCCGAACAAACCAACGGCGGAATTTTTATACAAAAATCTTCAATTAAAATAGGTTTGAAAGCCTGGATACCTAAACGATGAAGCGTCGGAGCACGGTTGAGAAGAATGACTTTATTTTTTATTTCCTCTTCAAGAATTTCCCAAATTTCCGGTCCCGCCTGCTCAATCAGCCGATTGGAATTTTTAACATTGTAAGCCATTCCTCTTTCAATAATTTTATTAATTACGTAAGGACGGAAAAGTTCCAGGGCCATTTTTTTCGGCAAAGCGCATTGATTTAACCCCAATTGAGGGCCAACTACAATAACCGAGCGACCGGAATAGTCCACCCGTTTTCCCAAAAGATTTTGGCGGAATCTTCCTTGTTTGCCCTTGATAATATCTGTCAAAGACCGGGCAGGCTGCTTGGCGGCGGAGGCTGGTTTCGTCTGGATACCAGTTCTTGCCGTGTTATCAATTAAAGCGTCTACTGCTTCCTGAAGCATTCTTTTTTCATTGACGATAATCACTTCCGGAGCTTTTAATTCTAATAATTTTTTCAGACGATTATTACGGTTGATGACTCGGCGATAAAGATCGTTCAAGTCCGAAGTGGCGTAACGTCCGCCGTCGAGCGGCACCATCGGCCTTAAATCCGGTGGCAGAACCGGCAGGGTTGTCAAAATCATCCATTCCGGCCTCATTTTATTTTTCAAAAATGAACGAATAAGCTTAAGGCGATAGAATAATTTCTGGGACTGAATTTTTTCTTTGGTGCTTTCTATTTCTTTCTTTGTTTTGGAAGCTAATTTTCTCAAATCAATTTTTTCTAAAAGTTTTCTGACTGCTTCGGCGCCGGCACCCGCTTCAAAAACATTGGGGAATCGGCCGGCTAAATTAAAATATTCCGCTTCATTAATCAGCTTGCCGGGCTCAAGAGAACTAAGTTCTTCTTTTGTTCTCAAAGTCGCTTCTTGAAAGTTTAATAACGCCTGGCCTTTCAATGATTTCTTTCTAAATTTATATTCTTTCTCAACTTCTCCTAAAGCTTTTTTCTTTTCTTCATTATCAACTCCAATAATAATATAGCCGGCGTAATAAATGACTTTTTCCAATTTAGGCAAAGGCGTATCCAAAAACAAAGCTATTTTTGACGGTAAGCTTTTCAAAAACCAAATATGAGTAACCGGCGTGGCTAAATTTATATGACCCATTCTTTCACGTCTGACAATAGAATTGACAACTTCAACACCGCATCGTTCGCAAACAGTGTTTCTGTATCTGATGCCGCGGTACTTACCGCAATAACATTCATAGTCTTTTGTCGGACCAAAAATTCTCTCGGAGAAAAGACCGTCTTTTTCCGGCCGTTGAGTCCGGTAATTAATCGTCTCCGGCTTAATCACTTCTCCTTTTGACCATTTCAAAATTTCTTCAGGCGAGGCAATTTTAATTTTTAAAGCGGAGAATGTATCCATTGATTTTAAAAATTAATTTTCTTTTTTACCTTCATTAATTGTTTCAATATTTAAACCTAAAGCTTTAAGTTCGCTCATCATCACGTTAAAAACAGAAGGAATGTTGGGTTTTTTGATTTTTTCGCCGCGGATTATTGATTCAAAAGCCGCTGAACGGCCCAAAACATCGTCAGATTTGATAGTCAGCATTTCCTGTAAAATATGGCTGGCTCCATAAGCCTCCAACGCCCAAACTTCCATTTCCCCGAATCTCTGACCGCCGAATTGTGCTTTCCCTCCCAACGGCTGCTGGGTAATTAAAGAATATGGTCCGACCGCCCTCATATGAATTTTATCTTCAACTAAATGATTAAGTTTCATAATGTAGATATAGCCAACGGTAATTGGTTTAGGAAAAGGTTTGCCGGTTCTGCCGTCATAAAGTTTTACCTTCCCGGTTTCGGGCAAACCGGCTGTTTTTAATTCTTCTTTGATTTGGTTTTCGGTGGCGCCGGCAAAAATCGGAGTAATCGCCCGGTAACCCAATTTTTGAGCTGCCAATCCCAAATGAGTTTCTAAAATTTGTCCTAAATTCATTCTAGAAAGCACGCCTAAAGGATTTAAAATAATGTCTACCGGTGTTCCGTCTTCCAAAAATGGCATATCTTCTGCTACTCTCACCTGAGAGACTACTCCTTTGTTGCCATGACGGCCGGATAATTTATCGCCGGCTTTAAGATTCCTTAATTTAGCCACTTCAACCTGGATTCTCTTGATTACTCCCGGTTCCAGCTTGTCTCCATGGTCTCGAGAAAAAACTTTCACTCTGATAACACGTCCGCTTTTGCCGTGAGGAAGAATTAAAGAGGTGTCTTTTATATCCCGGGCTTGCTCGCCGAAAATTGCCTGCAATAATTTTTCTTCCGGCGTTAATTCAACTTCGCCTTTCGGAGAAATTTTACCGACTAAAATGTCGCCGGCTTTTATTTCCGCGCCAATCCGAATAATTCCTTCTTCATCAAGATTCCGCAATTTTTCTTCAGAAACATTGGGAATATCTCCAGTAGTAATTTCCGGGCCCAACTTTGTTTCTCTGATATCGCAATAAAAATCTTCAATATGGATGGAATTAAATAAATCGTCTCTCACCACTCTTTCTGAAACAACAATGGCGTCTTCAAAATTAGCTCCTTCAAACGGCATAAAAGCCACCAGAATATTTTGGCCCAATGCCAAAACGCCGTCTTCCATTGAAGGGCCGTCAGCCAAAACATCTCCTTTTTTAACTTTTTGCCCTTTTTTAACTAAAGGCTTCTGAGAAATACAAGTATATTGGTTTGACCGCTTAAATTTATACAGTTGATAAGTTTTATTTTTGCCTTCATTGCTTTTAATAACAATTTTAGAAGAATCAGCATCAACTACTTCGCCATCAAAATCACTGGTTATTAAATAGCCCGAATCATAACTGGCTTTTTCTTCCATCCCTGTAGAAACTAACGGAGCTGCCGGCTTGATTAAAGGTACGGCCTGTCTTTGCATGTTGGCACCCATCAAGGCTCGATTGGCGTCGTTATGTCCCAGAAAAGGAATTAAAGAGACAGCCACGCTAACAAGTTGCTGAGGCGAGGCGTCAATTAAATCAATTTCTTCTTTCCGGCAAGTAGCGGCCTCGCAGGCGATTCTTGCCTCAACAACTTCCTCTAAAATTCTCCCTTTTTTATCTACCGCTGTAGTCCCTTGAGCAATCTTGTGTTTTTTTTCTTCATTAGCATCAAGCCAAACTACTTCATTTGTTATAACTCCTTTTTTCACTTTAAGATAAGGAGTAATTAAAAACCCGAATTCATTTAGCCGGCCATAATTGGCTAAGCGGTTAATTAAACCGATATTCTGGCCTTCGGGCGTTTGAATCGGACAAATCCTGCCATAATAAGAAGGATGAACATCGCGAACTTCAAATTTCGCTCTTTCCCGGGTTAAGCCGCCAGGTCCTAATGAAGAAAGTAATCTTTTATTTTCCAGTTCTGCCAAAGGATTAATCTGATCCATAAACTGGGCCAATTGCGAAGTCGTTAAAAATTCTCTGATAACGGAAACTAACAGCCGAGAATTAACTAGTTGAGCCGGCAGTAAAGATTTAATATCAAGCGTTGACATTCTATCCTGAACCGTCCTTCTCATTCTTTGGAATCCAACTCTTAATCTGCTTTGGAGTAATTCTCCTACGGCCCGAATCCGGCGGTTTGATAAATGATCAATATCGTCGGGTTCGGCAAGCGGATCATTGTTCAAGCGAATAATTTCTTTAATAATCGCTATTAAATCCTCAAGGTCAAGAAGATGAGAAGTTTTATCTTTTAAATTAATTCTTTGATTTAATTTATATCTGCCCACTGCCGACAAACTATAGCGGTCTAATCTTTTAAACATTGCGTCTATCAAACTCTGGGCGTTTTCCGCTGTCGCCAAATCTCCCGGCCTCAATCTTTTATAAATTTCTATATAAGATTCAGCGGCTGTTTTTGCCGGTTCTTTATCAAGGGTTTTTTTAATGAATTTAATCTGGCCATTATCAACATCAGAAAATGTTTTTAAAATATCTTCGTTATCTTTCAATCCATGTTCTTTCCCGGGAAAAGAAAAAATTCTTAAAAGGTCGGTGGCGGCCACCCGACGATGTTTATCGATTTTTACGCTGATGAATCCATCCGGCTCAGTCACGAATTCCAACCAACTGCCTCGGTTGGGAATAATTTTGGCACCAAAAAGTTTGCGGCCCTTGACCACCTCAGCTGAAAAATAAAGCCCAGCTGAACGGATCAGCTGGGACACCACTACTCGCTCTACTCCATTAATAATAAAAGTGCCGCGGGAAGTCATAACGGGGAAATCGCCCAAATAAATTTCCTGTTCTTTAATCGCTTTCGTTTTATGATTGACTAATTTAGCTTTTGCCCTTAAAGCTGACTCAAAAGTAAGTTCTTTATTGCGAGCCGTTTCTTCGTTATGCTTTGGTTCGTCAAAATAATAATCTGAAAAATATAAATCAAAATCTTTGCCGGAATAATCTTTGATGGGCGAAATTTCATCAAAAAGTTCTTTTATTCCTTTCTCAACAAACCAGCGCCAAGAAGCTGTTTGAATTTCAATAAGCTTCGGCTGTTCAATAACATTCTGCAGGTGAGAGAAATTTTTTTTGAGGAATAGATTGTTCATCTAAATACAAAATGAACTCCTCCATTATTTTATGGAGTTTAAATAAACTTAATTATTTTAATAAATATTAAAATCGATTGCGGTTGTGTTCTTCAAGAGTTTTGGAAAAAATCGTTTGGTTAGTATTAGGAATTGATAAATAATAAAAATAAGAAGAAGAAATTGGATTAAGCGCTGCCTCAATAGTTGAAGTAGCGGGGTTGGAAATCGGCGTCGGCGTTAATCCATTAAATAAATATGTGTTGTAATCCGACTTGATTTTAAAATCTTCTTTCTGCAGTAACGGACAGCTATTAAATTTTCCGTCGCATTTGGCGTATAAAATTGTAGCATCAACCTGAAGCGGCATTCCCAATTTTAATCTTTTTTCTAAAATACCTGCCGCAATTTTCTGGTCTTCCTGAATGGGAATCTCTCTTTCCAAAAAAGAAGCTAAAATAAGGGTTTTATATAAAGCTTCGCTAGCCTTTGGAATATTATCATCCTTTTTAAAAATTGGCAAGGCCTTAATATAAAAGTTATCCACCACCCTTAAAGCTACGTTCTTAGCGGTTTCTCCGACAAAAAATCTATAAGTATCGGGGAAAAGAAAACCTTCCAAACTTTTAACCTTTTCTAAGAAGGAATATTTATCGGGATTAATAGAAAAAATTTCGTTAACGTCTAAATTTATTAATTCTCCTTCACCTATAATTCCGCTTTCAGCCAAAAGGTCATCAATTTCTTTTAAGGTCTTGCCGGGAATGATAGTAATAGAAATTTCTTTTGGTCCGATAATCAAATTATCAATAATCTGTTTGGCGGATAAACTCCTGCTTAAAAAATATTTTCCCGGTTTAAGCTGATGAGCCTTGCCGCTAAAAATAACAAAAACCTTAAAAATCTTTTCCGAACGGATTAGCCCCGTTTCTTCAAGTTTTGAAACAATTTCGTTAAAAGAGGACCCCTGAGGAATTTTTACGATAATTTGGCTGGAATCGTTTGAAACTGGTTTTAAATTATTAATGAAAAAAATAATCCCGGAAATAATCAGAACGAAAACAATAAAAAGCAACAAAAAATTTCTCAATTTAAACATTAATAAATACCGCTTTGATTGGCAAAAATCTTAAAAAGACCGATAAGTCGCTATGCTCTCAACCATAGCAATTAAAATAAAATTAGTCAATAAAGACGAGCCGCCGTAGCTTAAAAACGGAAAAGTAACGCCGACAACCGGCATTAATCCTAAGTTGGAACCGGCATTAAAAACAAATTGAATCAAAAATAAAATAGCTGTTCCCAAACAAAAAAGGCGGTCAAAATTATTATTTGTTTCCAGCCCGATTTTTATAATGCGCGTTATCATTACAAAAAAAGCAATAATTAATAAAATTCCCAATAAAATCCCCCATTCTTCAATAAAAGCCGCTAAAATAAAGTCGGTCTGGGCTTCCGGCAAAAATCCCAATTGCGATTGAGTGCCCTGCCCGAAACCTTTGCCGAAAAGTCCGCTGGAACCGATGGCAATTTTTGCCTGAATGGTTGAATAGTTAATTCCTAAGGGGTCTCTTGTCGGAAATAAAAAACCGAGAATTCTTTCTTTTTGGTATTCTTTTAAAATTTTATTCCAGGCAAAAGCTCCAAAAATCAAAAAAATAATCAGAGCAATGACTAAATGGCGCCATTTTATCCCGGAGACCAAAAGAAAGCCGAGCCAAATAAAAAATAAAATTAAAGCTGAGCCAAAATCCGGCTGAAAAATTATAAACAACGCCGGGATAGCAAAATAAATAAATGAAGAAAAAAGATTGGAAATTCGGGCGATAGAAATATGTTTGCGGGAAAAAAATTTGGCGAAAAGAAGAATTAAAGAAAATTTTACCAATTCGGACGGCTGGATTAAAACACTGCCGATTTTTAGCCAGCTTCTTGCCCCCCTGATTGACGGCGCCAAAAAAAGAGTGATTAAAAGCAAAAAGATTACAAAAAAATAAATTCCAATAATAATGCCCCAATAATTAGTAATGGGCTTCCAATTAATTTTTAAAATCAGAAAGAAAATAAAAATACCGATAACGTACCAAACAAGCTGTTGTTTGAATTTAACGGGCGACGTTGAAGCAAGCGAAACCGAACTGCAAAGCAATATAAATAACACTGAAAATATCAACGGCCAGTCAATTTTTTTAAAAACGCCGGGCATTTATTTAAAATTTAATCCTGAATTGGCGACTAATTTGTATTTCTTGTTTTGTAAAAAATTCAGATAAGCGCTGGCAGCAATCATAGCTGCGTTGTCCGTGCAAAATTTCGTCTCGGGGATAATTAAATTCAATCTAAGATTGTCTTTTTTAATTGCCTTTTTAAACATCTTTGCCAAAGTTTTATTAGCAGCCACGCCGCCAGCCACAATAATTGACTTCGCCTTAAATTCTTTGACGGCTCGCAAGGTTTTCTTAATTAAAACATCAAAAGCCGCTTTTTGGAAAGAAGCCGCAATATCGGCGACTTGATCTGTTTGAATCTTTGAATCGCGTAAATAGTAAAGAACCGATGTTTTTAAGCCAGAAAAACTAAGGTCATAATTTTTTTGGTTCAGCATCGGCCGAGGGAAATTTATCGCTTCCTCATCCCCTTTCTTCGCTATTTTTTCAATTTCCGGACCGCCCGGGTAAGAAAGATTTAATAATCTCGCCACCTTATCAAAACATTCGCCTACCGCGTCATCCCGCGTTTCTCCAAGTTTTTTAAGATGCGTTAAATCTTTCATTAAAATCAAAATTGTATGGCCACCGCTGACAATCAAAGCCACGGCTGGAAATTTAATTTTACTTTTAGGATTAAGTAAAAAAGAATATAAATGGCCTTCAAGATGTGATACTCCAATAATTTTTGTTTTTTTCCGCCAGCTGGCGAATTGATTTTTGATTTCTTTAGCAAAATTGATACCGGTCCACAAGCACGGCTCAAGCCCCGGCCCAACTGTCACAGCAACTAAATTGGGTTGTAGGTTATGAATTGTAAGTTGTAATTTTCCAAAAAGAATCGGCAGATTCTTAAGATGCTCGCGCTTTGCGAGGTTCGGAACCACTCCTCCGAATGGTCGATGAATTTTAATCTGTGATGCTACCAAACTTTTTAAAATTTTAAATTTTGGCCCTGAGTTTGCCGGAGAGTTTAAACCACCTTTTACTTCAACTAAAGCAACTGCTGTCTCATCGCAAGAAGTCTCAATCGCAAGAATTTTCATAGCAAATTTATTTGATATATAAAAATTTATTTTTCTATAGCGAATTTTATTTGATATATAAAAATTTATTTTTCTATAATAGCATTCTATCTAAAATTGTATAGCTTGTAAAAATTTGATAAAATGCCTTTTGACTATGGCCCTGTCGTCTAGTCCGGTCTAGGACGCTAGGTTTTCATCCTAGTAACACGGGTTCGAATCCCGTCGGGGCTGCATGAATCTTCGCCGTTTTTTTGAAATTGTGCCGGGCGTTTTGGCTTGGACAACTCTCCTCTTGGCAATTTTTTTCTCTTGGTTTCGGCCGGTTTGGACCGCTATTTTTATTATTATCTTTGATTTTTACTGGCTTTTTAAAGTTCTCTATTTGACAATTCATCTTCATTTTAGTTTTGTAAAAACAAATCAAAATTTAAAAATTGATTGGCTCAATAAATTGACTAACGACCAACAACTAATAACCAACGAGAGTTGTAAGTCGTTAGTCGTAAGTCATTGGTCAGAGATATATCACCTCATTATTCTACCGATGTATGAAGAGCCGTATAGCGTAATTAAAGAAACTTTGGAACATTTAGTTAAAACCAATTATCCCAAAGATAAAATGATTGTTGTTTTGGCTACCGAAGAACGCGCCAGCCAAAAAATTAAAGAAACCGTTAATCAAATAAAGCAAGATTTCTCCGATAAATTCTTTAAATTTTTTATAACTGTTCATCCGAAAGATTTAACCGGTGAAATTGCCGGCAAAGGTTCAAATCAGGCTTGGGCCGCCAAACAAACGAAAAAAGAAATCATAGACAAACTTAAAATTCCTTACGACAGAATTTTGGTTTCGGTTTTTGACGCTGATACTCAGGTGATGAAAGATTATTTCGGAATTCTAACTTATACTTTTCTGACTTGCAAAAAACCTTATAATTCAAGCTTCCAGCCTATCCCGTTCTTTAATAATAATGTTTATCAGGCGCCGGCTTTGGCCAGGGTTATTTCCTTCAGCTGCAGTTCCTGGCAATTTATGCAACAAATGAAGCCCGAAAAATTAGTCACTTTTTCCTCCCAGTCCATTTCTTTTAAGGCTTTAGTTGATATCGGTTTTTGGCATACTAATTTAATTTCCGAAGATTCAAATATTTTTTTTCAATGTTTTCTTTATTATAACGGCGATTGGCAAACCATTCCTCTCCTTTATCCGGTTTCAATGGATGCCAATGTCGGTCCGACTTTTATTGAAACCATTAAAAACCTCTATAAACAGCAAAGGCGCTGGGGTTGGGGCGCTGAAAATATTTCCTATCTTATTGATGGATTTTCAAAAAATAAAAATATTCCTTCCAAAATAAAATTGCGATGGATGGTTGATTTAATAACGTCTGCTTATTCTTGGGCAACGAACGCTTTATTAATTTTCGCTTTGGGTTGGCTGCCAAATTTTCTGGGCGGCGACAGATTCAACGCTACAATTCTTTCCTATAATCTTCCAAAAATCACTTCTTATCTTTTAGCCATCGCCTCGATCGGCATCATTTCTTCAATTATTTTCAGTATTTTGACCCTACCGTCAAAACCAGAATGGTTTAAAAATTGGCATTATCTTCTTTATATTGTTCAGTGGGTTTTAATGCCGATAAATTTAATTTTCTTCGGCGCTATCGCCGGTTTAGACGCTCAAACAAGATTAATGCTCGGCGGAAAATTCAGATTGGATTTTTGGGTAACGCCCAAAAGAAGAACTGCCTAAAATTACTCTAAATGCACTTCTTTTTGAAAAAATTCTAAATGTTTTTTAAGGACAGGGTGATTTTCAAATGCCGGGTCTTCTTTCGATATCTCTTCAGCTGCCTCGCGGCTGGCTTTGACTAAATCCGGATTTTGAATCGCTTTCATCGCCAGATCCGGAAGTCCGGTCTGGCTTTCGCCCAATATTTCTCCGGGTCCGCGGATTTCTAGATCTTTCTCCGCCAGCTCAAAGCCGTTTTTGGCTTCCAAAAGTGACTCCATTCTTTTTCTGACGGTTTCGCCAACCGATTCGGTGAATAAAAAACAGAAAGATTGACGTTCGCTTCGGCCAACTCGGCCGCGAAACTGATAAAGTTGGGCTAAACCAAATCTTTCCGCTCCTTCAATCATCATTATTGTTGCATTAGAAATATCAACCCCGACTTCTACCACCGAAGTGGAAACTAAAATATCCGTTTCGCCGTTTTTAAATTCTCTCATTATTTTTTCTTTTTCTTTGGCTTTTAATCTTCCGTGAAGCATCCCGACTTTTAAGTCCGGAAAAACTTTTTTGGAAAGTTTATCATATTCTTCCTCCACGGCTTTCACGTCGCTCCAAGAATCCTTTGCCCATATATTCGTATCCAACTCATTATTTACAGGTTTTTCAATTCTCGGGCAAATTACAAAAACTTGTCTTCCCTTTTTAACCTGGCCTCGGATAAAAGCATAAGCTTTATCGCGATTTTCCGGCGCCACAATTTTAGTAATCACCGGCTTTCTATTTCTCGGCAATTCGTCAATGATTGATAAATCTAAATCTCCGAAAACCGTCAGAGTTAAAGTTCTTGGAATAGGCGTGGCGGACATGCTCAAAAAATGCGGAATAGTTTTACTGCCTTTTACCAATTGCGCCCGTTGTTTGACGCCGAAACGATGCTGCTCGTCAATAACCACAAAAGCTAAATCTTTAAATTTAACGCCTTTCTGTCTCCCTTCGGGAGATCTACCGGAAGTAGAAATAAGCGAATGAGTGCCGATAATTATTCTTAATTCGCCGGAAGAAATTTTTTCCAAAAAATCGGTTTTTTTAAGCGTTTGTTCCAAATCATCGCCATAAAAAACTTTTGCCTCGCTGGAAATCAAAATCCCCAAGCCCTTGTTAAAACTCGGAAAAAACTTTTTTAAAGTTTCGTAATGCTGTCTCGCTAAAACTTCAGTAGGCGCCATAAAAACACTCTGCTTATCAAACCCAGCCGCCATTATCGCTATCAGCGCTGCTACGATAGTTTTTCCGGAACCGACATCTCCCTGCAATAATCTATTCATCGGCTGCGATTTTCTAAGCGATTCAATAATTTCCGCCAAAGATTTCTGTTGGGAAGAAGTCAACTCAAAAGGAAGCTGTCTTAAAAGATTATTTAAAATTTTATCGTCTATTTTTAAAGCAAAGGCTTTTTGCTTGGCCAAACTTAATCTCTGCCTTAGATTTATCAGCTGCAATAAAAATAAATCTTCAAAAGCAAAACGTCTTTTAGCGATTTGGGCGTCTTTTAATTTGTCCGGAAAATGAATGTCATAAAGCGCTTTATTTATTTCCGGAAAGTTAAATTTTTTCAAAACCGAGCCGGGTAAAAAATCATCCAATTTTCCAAAATTGTCTAAAACCGGCTTAATCAAATATCTTATGGCTTTTGAAGTTATCCCCCGCGTTTCTGGATAAATCGGCACTAATCTACCCGTATGCTTTAATCCTGACACATTATCAGCATCTATCTGCGATGAATCCGTATTAATCAGCGCGTTAGTAAATTCATAAACCGGGTTGGAAAAATAAATTTTATTGTTTCGGGAAACGATTTTGCCGGCTAAATTGACCGATTTTCCTGCTTTGAAAATCGCCGCCAGATGCCTTTGGTTGAACCAAACCGCCGAAATGCTGCCGGAATCGTCAACCACTGATATCTCCACAATAAACATTTTTTTCTTCCAGGTCCGCTGAACTCTTACTTTTTGGATGACGCCCGAAATCGTGGCTTGTTCGTTTATTTTTAAATCAGCGATTTTTTTGACATCGGCAAAGTCTTCATATCTAAAAGGAAAATGCCAAAGCAAATCTTTGATTGTCAAAATTCTTAATTTTTCCAGTTTGGCTAAAAAGTTCGGGCCAATGCCTTTGACCTCCAAAAGCGGAGTATCAATGTTTATCATAAATTTATTCTATAACAAAAAAGCAGTCCATAAAAATGAACTGCTTTGAATAGTTTTGTGCCCTTGAGAGGAATCGAACCCCTATTTGAAGCTCCGCAAGCTCCCGTCCTGTCCATTGAACGACAAGGGCATTTTAAAATCCTAATAATTTTGCGATTGAATCAAGCGCGGAATAAGGATAATCTTTTTCTGGTAAAAAACCCGAAATGATTTCTTTGATTTTTGTTTCATCTTCAGGCCGAATATGAATTTCCAAATAAGGATTAAAATTGCTTTTTCTTTTTAAAAT
>CAZYZO010000001.1:52341-54393 GCA_964651905.1 uncultured Candidatus Saccharibacteria bacterium
ATTTCCGGTTCTTTAATCATTGGTTTATTTTGCTCGCCTTCGCCAAAGGCTTCGGCGAAGCGAAGGCGGTGGGTACAGGATTCGAACCTGTGCGGCGCTTTTTAGACGCCCGCGGTTTAGCAAACCGCTGCCTTAAACCACTCGGCCAACCCACCATTTTCCTTGTAATTATCTACAATTTTTGATAGTTTTACAAGATACAATGATTAAAAATCAAAAACCAGAAAATAAAAATCAAAATCTGCCTAGGCCGCCGATTGTGGTTATTTTAGGCCATGTTGACCACGGAAAAACAACACTTCTGGATAAAATCAGAAAAACAAATGTTGCCGCGAAGGAAGCCGGAGAAATTACTCAATCAATCGGCGCTTACGAAATTGAACACAATGGAAAAAAGATAACTTTTATAGATACACCGGGGCATGAAGCTTTTAATAAAATGCGAGAGCATGGAGCTAATGTGGCAGATTTGGCGGTTTTAGTGGTGGCAGTTGATGAAAGCATAAAACCGCAAACCAAAGAATCCATTGATGTTTTAAATAAAACGAAAACTCCCTTTGTTGTCGCCATTAATAAAATTGACAAACCCGGCGCCAATATCAATAAGGTTGTTAATGATTTAATGGAACAGAATGTTTTGTTGGAAAAATACGGCGGCCATATCCCGTGGCAAGCAGTTTCGGCTAAAACCGGCGAAGGAATTAATGAACTTTTAGAGCTTATTCTTCTGGCCGGCGAAATGGAAAATTTAACTTATAATCCCAGCGAAAAAGCCAGCGGCATCATTATTGAATCAAATATGGACCACCAAAGAGGAATTATGGCGGCCGCTATTTTAAAAAACGGCATTCTTAAAACCGGCGATCAAATTGCCACGGAATCGGCTTTCGGGAAAATAAAAATTTTGGAGAATTTCTTGGGGAAAAAAGTTATTAGCCTTTTCCCTTCGGCTCCGACGCTGATTTTAGGATTTGAAACAATGCCGAAAATTGGAGAGGAATTTTTTAGCGGCGAGATAAATCTAACGGAAATTCAGATTAATAAACAAAAAAATCCGGAAAAACTAAAAATTTCAAAACTGCAACCAGACCAAAAATACATTAATTTGATTTTAAAAGCGGACACGATTGGGTCTTTAGAAGCCTTGAAAAATGTTTTATTAGATACTTCTATGAAAATTGACCAATTGAAATTCCTCCATGAATCTGTTGGCAAAATCACCGATAATGATGTGAGATCAGCTACGGCCAGCAACGCGATAATTATCGGTTTTAAAACGAAAATTCAAAAATCAGCCGAAGAAATGGCTAAAATTCATTCGGTAAAAATCATCAGCTCGGAAATTATTTATGAATTGAAAAAAATTTTGGAAGAAAATTTAAGCTCGCAGAAAATTTCAAAAATTTCAGGCGAGTTGGAAGTGCTGGCTGTTTTCAACCAAAAAACAAAAAAACAAATCATCGGCGGAAAAGTAGTTTCCGGCGTTCTTAAAAATAATAATCAAGTAAAAATTATCAGAAATGAAAAAGAAATTGGTTCCGGAAAAATTATTAATCTTCAATTTCAAAAACAAGACGCAACGGAAGTTGAAAGCGGAAATGAATGCGGTTTGCTTTTGGAATCAGATGTTAAAATTAACGTTGCTGATCATTTAATTTACTAATGAAAAATCGCATAGAAAGATTAAACGAACTAATTAAGAAAGAATTGGGCAAGATTTTTTTGAAAGAATTAAATTTTGAAAACTCATTAGTCACTATTATGGCGGTGGAAGTTTCCGAAAAATTAACCGATGCCAAAGTCAAAATTAACGTCATCCCCTTGTCCAAATTAAATGAAACTGCCGATATTCTACGGCGAAATCGCAATTATCTTCGTCATCTTTTGATGAAAAGAATAAATATCAAACAAACCCCAAAATTGAATTTTGAAATTAATGAACGGCCCGAAAAAGAAACCGAAGTTGAAAAATTATTCTCAAAAGATAAAATATCAAACTGAAGTTTGATATATCAAAGTTCTGCTTTTTGTTATAGAATAATAAAATGGCCA
>CAZYZO010000002.1:0-20121 GCA_964651905.1 uncultured Candidatus Saccharibacteria bacterium
TTAAAACCCAAAAATTTGAACTTTTGACGGCTAAAGACAAAGAAAAAGACCAAAGCTATATGCTTTCCGGATTATCACAAAATGATTTAGCGAAAATAATTTTACCGCTCGGAGAAATGACTAAGAAACAAGTTTATAAAATTGCGAAAAAAGAGGCCTGCCTGCCGGCAGGCAGGGTTTTTAAATTTTTTAAAAAAATCAAACAAAGCCAGGATTTTTGCTTTGTTTCCGGCAAATCTCTGCCGGATTTTATAAAACAAAAAATCGGACAAAAACCCGGGGATATTATTGATGAAAACGGAAAAATAATCGGCCAGCATCAAGGCAGACATTTTTTTACTATCGGCCAAAGAAAAGGCATAAATTTAGCGAATGGCCCTTATTTTGTCTTTGCTTTTGATAAAAAAAGAAATATCGTTTACGCGACAAAAGACAAAAATAAATTATTTAAAAAAGAAATTATTTTATCGCCATATCATTTAATTTCCGGCGAAAAGCTTAAAAAACCAATCAATGTTTTAGCTAAAACCCGTTATCACCAAAAATTAACTCCGGCTAAAATTATTCCGCAGGGTAAAAAGTTAAAACTTATTTTTAAAAAACCGGTTTTTTCTCCTACGC
Source organism: uncultured Candidatus Saccharibacteria bacterium (assembly GCA_964651905.1). Taxonomy (GTDB): domain Bacteria; phylum Patescibacteriota; class Minisyncoccia; order UBA6257; family UBA9933; genus CAZYZO01. The sequence continues at coordinate 622 of CAZYZO010000002.1, forward strand.
CCGGCCAATTTGCGGTATTCTACTTGCCTCGCCGACAGGCGGGTAAAAAAAACGTCTGTCTTGGAAACGGAGTAATAAAAGCTTGACAAAGGCATAGTTATGAGTATATATTCATAATAATGGCGTATAAACTAAAAGGTCGGCGTCAAACCGTATTAAAACAATTTTAACTATGCCAAGAGGAAATAAAACTGGACCGGCTGGACAAGGTCCTTTAACCGGACGCGGACGGGGTTATTGTGCCGGCTATAATCAGCCAGGTTTTATGGCTCCCGGGTTTGGTGGAGGTCAGGGCTGGGGTCGCGGATTAGGAAGAGGTTTTGGACGAAGAGGCTTTTGGGATTATGGACCGTATCAACCATATCAACCTCAAATAACCAAGAAAGAAGAGAAAAAAATTTTAGAAGACGAAGTGACAGATTTAGAAGAGGAACTTAAAGCCATTAAAGCTCGTTTAACCGAACTCAAAGGTCAAAAATAAATTAAAAAATTAAATATGAAAATAGCGGTAAGTTCAACAGGAAAAAATCTTACAGATAATGTTAGCGAGGTATTTGCCAGATGCCCCTATTTTGTCATTGCTGAGATTGAAGACGGAGAGATAAAAAAAATCGAAACGATAGAAAATAAAAGCATAAATCAGACAAGCGGAGCCGGTATCTCCACCGCTCAATCAATGGCGGAAAAAAATGTCAATGCCGTAATAACGGGCAATGTAGGACCAAGAGCTTTTGATGTTCTAAAGCAATTTAATATTGAAGTTTACTCAGGAAAAGGCGCTATAAAAGAAGTTTTGCAAGAATTTATTGAGGGAAAACTTAAAAAAATGAATTGACATGAAAATAGCGATTCCGACAGATAGCAAAAAAGGGATAGATGATAAAGTAGCCGAGCATTTTGGCCGGGCAAGTAATTTTCTCATTTATGATACAGGAACGGAAAGTTTTGAAATTTTTCCCAATCCTGAAGTTGCGGGAGGAAAAGAATTTCCGCCGGATTTTTTGTATCGTCAAGGAGTAGAAGCAGTTATTGTTTTTAGTTTGGGGTCGAAAGCCCTTGGAAAATTCAAAAATTATAATGTTAAAATGTATAAAGCAATTAAAGGCACCATTAAAGAAAACCTTCAAAAATTTAAAGACAATGAATTAAAAGAATTAACCAAAAAAGATATATTTTAATATCATGAAAATTGCGATTACTGGTGGCAAAGGCGGCGTGGGCAAATCAATGGTAGCAATTTCATTAGCGGTAGAATTTGCCAGAAAAACTAAAACCATGCTGGTTGACGCAGACGCTGAATGTCCAAACGACCATTTACTGCTTTCGATTAAAAGAAAGGAAGCTAAGAAAGTTTTTCAGTCAATACCAAAATTTGATTATAGTAAATGTAAAAAGTGCGGAGAATGTGCCTCGGTTTGTAAAAGAAATGCTATTGTTTGGGCTAAAGAAAAACATCCTGCTTTTGTTAAAGATGTTTGTATTGGTTGTATGGCTTGTATTTCTGCCTGTCCTTACGGCGCCATAACTGAAACCAAAAAAGAAATTGGCACGATTTATACGGGTGAAAATTATAATGTCAATTTAGTTTCAAGCGAACTTAAATTAGGAGAACTTGCTTCTGGCGAAGTGGTAGCTGAAGTAAGAAAATATTCTGATAAAATTAATGAAAAAATAAAAGCCGATATAATGATTATAGATTCTTCACCGGGGATAGGATGCCCGGTAATTGCTTCTTTAGTTGGCACTGATTATATAGTGGCGGTAACCGAGCCGACGCCGTCTGCCCTTTTTGATTTAAAAAGAGTTTTATATCTTGCTGATCATTTTAATATTAAACATGGAATTATTATTAATAAATTTGATTTGGCGGAAAATTTTTATAGCGAATCGAAAATTCGATATACGGAGCTCAACGCCCCTTATAAAGAAATAGAGAAGTTTACAGAAAAAAATAATATCCCAATTTTGGGGAAAATTCCTTACCGAAAAGATTTTATCCAATCAACAATTAAAATGAAACCTGTGGTTGAGATAAGTCCCAAATATAAAGCATTGTTTCAAGAAATAATTTATAATATAGATAAAGAACTTAAATGAAAGAAAAAGTTGCGGTAATTTCTATATTGGCAAATATAATTTTAGCTGGCGGGAAAATAATCGTCGGCTTTCTCTCTTATTCTACTGCTGTTTTAGCAGAAGGAGTTCATTCTTTTATGGACATTTTTTCTTCGGCTATCGGCTATGTTGGGATTAGAATATCCAAAAAGCCAGAAGATCAAAAACATCCTTACGGCCATTATAAATTCGAGGTTTTAGCCGGTTTTTTTATCACTTTGATTTTACTTGGAACAGGCGCAGGAATTATTTATGAAGCCTATCAGAAATTTTTAAATCCTTCTTTCATAAAAATTCCGATTTTGGCCTTTAGCGTCATGATATTTTCAGCGGTTCTTAATGAGATAATGGCCAGAATAAAAATTCATTATGGTAAAAAAGAGAATTCCATCGGCTTACTTTCAGATGGATTCCATTCAAAAATTGACGTCTATTCTTCGCTTGCTGTTTTTGCTGGTTTATTTTTGACAAAATACTGGGTTTATGCTGATTCCTTATTAGCTTTCTTAATCGGTGTTTATATTATTAGAAAATCCTTTTTATTAGGAAAAGAAGCGATCGATTCTCTGCTTGATGTTTCAGCTGGTGAAGAAATTGAAAAAAAGATAAAAACGATTGCTAAAGAACAAAATATTGAAATTTCTTCTTTAAAAACCCAAAAAAAGGGTTCAGCTATCACTGCTAATTTAGAAATAAAACTCCCAAGTAATTTAAAGGTGGAGGAGGCAACTAAAATTTCCGACAGTTTGAGAGAGAAGCTTATAAAAGCAATAGAAAGTCTTCAATATGTCGCTATTCAAATCGCAAGTCATGAAGTGGAAACTAGATTTTATAAACCTGAATTCGGCAGAGGTTTTGGGTGGCAGAGAAAAGGTAGATTTAGAGGAGAAGTTGAAGAAGCTATAGGAGAAGGCCCTGGCGGCTATTGCATTTGTTCGGAATGCGATTATAAAATTCTTCATGAACGTGGCACCCCTTGTTCAAATTTAAGATGTCCTAAATGTCATTTAAATTTAAAACGAGAACAATATGATTCCTAAAAAAGTTTTTTTAACCAAAGGCGTCGGCGTCCATAAAGATAAATTAGCTAGCTTTGAATTGGCTTTGAGAGACGCTGGAATTGAAAAATGTAATTTAGTTTGCGTATCTTCAATTTTTCCTCCAGGATGTAAAATGATATTGAAAGATGAAGGCGTGAAGTTATTAAATCCGGGAGAAATAACTTATTGCGTTATGGCCAGAAACGAAAACAATGAACCAAACAGGCTAATTTCAGCATCCATTGGGTTGGCTATTCCCAAAGATGATAATCAATATGGTTATCTTTCAGAACATCACGCCTTCGGAGAAAAAGGAGAAAAAGCCGGAGAATATGCGGAAGATTTGGCAGCAACGATGCTAGCCACAACTCTTGGGATAGAATTTAATTCTGATGTTGCTTGGGAGGAAAGAGAACAAGTTTATAAGGCATCGGGACATATTTTTAAAACAATAAATATAACACAATCTGCAGAAGGAAATAAAAGCGGCCTTTGGACGTCTGTCATTGCTGTTGCTGTTTTTCTGTCAGAATAAATAAAATTATAAAAAATTAATTTTAATATGGCGAGACCATTAAAACTAAGAAGAATATTATTTGACCCAAACGTGGTTTATTTTAAACCAAGAGCTGTGCCTTTATCTATATTAAAAGAGGTTAATTTGAATGTAGATGAATTAGAGGCTTTAAGGCTTTGCGACTATAAAAATTTGGAGCAAAAAGAAGCGGCAAAAAAAATGAAAATTTCTCAAAGTACCCTTCAACGAATTTTAACCTTAGCCAGAAAAAAAGTCTCCGAAGCGATAATTGAAGGCAAAGCAATCAAAATAATCAAGTAGAAAAATAAATTAAATATAAATAAAAGTTAGAAGTAATTTTATAATAATTAATTAAAAAAACTTATGAAAGTATTAAAATTTGGCGCCGAATGGTGCTCGGGTTGCATTGTGATGAGGCCAAGATGGAAAAAAATTGAAAAAGAACAGCCATGGTTGGAGACGAAATATTTTGATTATGATAAAGATAAAAAAATGGTGGAAAAATACAATATTGATCAGAATCTTCCCACTTTTGTTTTTCTTGATAAAAATGACAAAGAAATAACTCGTTTAAGCGGTGAGTTTTCAAAAGAAGAACTCCTTAAATTGATTGAAGAACATAAAAATAAATAAGTCTAAAACGATTCCTATTTTGAGGGATTACGACGGGTATTAAAATATTATTTAGGAGGTCTCCGTCGAAGTTATTAATATAATAAAAAATATGTTTAAAAAAATCTTAATTTTTCTATTTTTCATTTCTTTTTTGATTCTCCCTTGGCAAAACGCTTTTGCTCAAGACGCTTCCGCCATCAATATCTATTTTTTCTGGAGTGAAAGCTGCCCCCATTGTGCCAACGAAAAACCTTTTTTAGAAAAACTTGAACAAAAATATCCGGAAGTTAAAATTTATGATTTTGAAGTTTGGAAAAATAGCAAAAATAGGCAATTACTGATTGAAACAGGTAAAAAATTAAACGCCAATGTTTCCGGCGTGCCTTTTACCGTGGTTGGCGAGAAATATTTTATCGGCTGGTATGATGAAAAAAGTACGGGTACGGCGATAGAAAATGCGGTTCAATGCGTTTTAAGGGATGGCTGCCACGATACGGTGGGAGAATTGATAGCCTTCAAGCCAGATAAAAAGATTGAAAAGGAAGAATGTGAATGTGAAAAAGAAAAATCGCCAATTCCTCAAAAAATCAAAATTCCTCTCATTGGCGAAATTGAGACAAAAAATTTATCTTTACCATTACTTTCAATGATTTTGGGCGGGTTGGACGGTTTTAATCCTTGTGCAATGTGGACATTGCTGTTTTTAATCAGTCTGCTTTTGGGAATGAAAGACAAAAAACGGATGTGGATTTTGGGAAGCGCTTTTATTGTTGCTTCAGCCGCTGTTTATTTTTTCTTTATGGCCGCTTGGTTGAATCTGCTTTTATTTATCGGTTTTATAGTTTGGGTCAGAGTGATAATTGGACTATTGGCTTTAGGTGGCGGCATTTATAATTTAAGAGAATATTTTGTTAATAAAAATAGCGGCTGTAAAATTACCGGTAATAAAAAAAGACAAAGAGTGTTTGAAAAACTAAAAATAATTACTCAAAAACAACAATTTTGGCTGGCAGTTGGTGGAATAATAATTTTAGCTGCAGCCGTAAATTTAGTAGAACTTATTTGCTCGGCTGGCTTGCCCGTAGTTTTCACTCAGATTTTGGCCTTAAGTAATTTGGTAAAATGGCAGTATTATCTTTATATGTTGCTTTATATTTTTGTCTTTATGTTAGACGATTTATTTGTCTTTTTTGCCGCGATGATAACTTTACAGATGACCGGTATTACTACCAAATATACTCGTTTTTCTCATTTAATCGGCGGAATCTTGATGGCAATTATTGGAATTTTGCTAATTTTTAAGCCTGAATGGTTAATGTTCGATTAAAAAAATATTATAGGGAGTTTTTTGACTTATGCATGTATCTCAATAGCAAACCATAATTTTATTGGGATACTACTGTAAAGATATAAAGAGTAATTATTAACTTTTTTTCTTTTCAATAGCGCCGTAAGGACAAACTTTTTCTCCTCCGCATTTTTCTAATTTTTCTTGGTTAATCACGACGACCTTGCCGTCGTTTTTTATTTCAGTGGCTCCGGGACAAACAATTAAACACTGTCCGCAGCCAATACATTTTTTCTTGTTAACCTTATAATTCATAAAAAAGGCCCTGCCTAGTGGATTTTCCGGCTAAAAGCAGGAGGGTAAACTCAATCCCGATCCGAAGACCTGAATACTGTTGTCTCCCCATAAAATCCAATTTGATCCGAAAATCTTAAGCAGGACCACTTTAATTTTCGGACACTAAATATAAAAAGTCAACCCCCTCTATTTCTTTTTCTTCTTAATTTCCAGATTAAGCTCTTTTAATTGAGCTTTTTCTATTTCTGACGGGCTATTCATCATTAAATCCCTTGCGTCGCCGGTTTTCGGAAAAGCAATCACTTCACGAATGCTTGGTTCATTTTGTAAAACCATCATAATCCTATCCAATCCCAAGGCTATTCCGCCATGGTCCGGCACGCCAAAAGAAAATGCCTCCAATAAATGGCCAAATTTTGCTTTAATTTGTTTTTTGGTATGACCCATTATTTCAAAAACCGCTTCTAAAACTTCTGGCTTATAAGATCTCAAACTGCCGCCACCAACTTCATAGCCGTTTGCTACGAAATCATATTGATAAGCTAAAATCTTTGACGGATCTTTTTTTATTTCTTTGATATCTTCGGTTTTTGGTCTGACAAAAGGATGATGAACCGCATCAAATCTTTTTTCTTCTTCCCGCCATTCAAACATCGGAAAATCGTAAACGAAAACAAAAGCTAACTCATTCGGATCCTTCTTATTTTTTCTTAAATCGGGTTTATCGCTTTTATATTTTTTCATTGCTTCTTCATAAGTCAATCTCGGAAACGGAATTTGAGTAATGTTTTTTCCAGGATAAAGATTTTTAACTAAATCAATAAACATTTCTTCAAGTATGGATAGAATTTCGTCTTGAGAAGTAAAACTCATCTCCACGTCCAATTGAGTAAATTCTGGTTGGCGATCGCCTCGAGTATCTTCATCTCTAAAACATCTTGGAAATTGGAAATAACGTTCTAACCCCGCGACCATTAAAAGTTGTTTGTACTGCTGGGGCGATTGCGGCAAGGCATAAAAATTACCAGGATGCAACCGCGAAGGAACGAGATAATCTCTGGCGCCTTCGGGTGTTGATTTGGTTAAAATCGGTGTTTCAACCTCAATAAAATCTCGTTTAGTCAAGAAATCACGGATAAAATTAAAAGTTTTTGCCCGTGCTTTTAAATTATGGGTTAATCTGTCTCGTCTCAAATCAAGATAACGATATTTCATCCTGGCCTCTTCATTTATCCCATAGCCATCGGTATCAATTTCAATTGGCAACGCTTCTGCTTTAGAAATAATTTCTAAAGTTTTTACTTGAATTTCATGCCCGCCAGTTTCTATATCTTTATTTTCCATCCCCTTTGGCCTGCTCTTAACCAAACCTGTCATTCTTATCACCCATCCCTGTCGTAAACTCTCGGATAATTTGTAAAAATCGCCTATAGCCGGAGTAAAAACCGCCTGAATTAGCCCGCTTCGATCTTTTAAATCAATAAAAATAATTTTTCCATGGTCCCGACGCGTAGCAACAAATCCAGCCAACTCTACATCCTGGCCCTCTTTATTAATAATTTCTTTAATCAGAGTACGCATTTTATTCAATATAGCAAATATATATTACCCAAGCAATCTGACTTTTAATTTTGCGTAAAAATGTACGCTTTCCCGTCTTTCAGGGTTAATTTTACGGTGCCGTTTTTTAAGGTATCAAAAATCTGCGAGCCGATATTGGCCAAACGGCTTAATGTTTCCGGCGTAGGATGGCCATAAGAATTTTTTCCGACTTCAATAACAGAAATTTTAGGATTTACCGCCTTTAAAAAATCTAAAGATGAGGAATATTTTGAACCGTGATGGCCTACTTTTAAAATATCCGATTCCAAAGCACTGCCATATTTTTCCGATAACGACTTTTCAACTTTCCCTCCTAAGTCGCCGGTGAACAACGCTTTTACTCCCTGGCTTTCAAGATTAAAAACCAAAGTCGTATCGTTAATTTCCGAACTTTCTAAAGAATTTTCATTCGGCGCAATAACAATAATTCGGTCTTTAAAATGTTTTATTTTATCCCCTTCTGCTAAGGTTAAAATTGGAATTTTTTTCTGATTTATAATCGCTTCCAATTCTTTAAACGAAGCGCTGTCCGACAAACGGCCGCTGAAAATAAAAGCACCGACGCCGTATCTTTTTAAAACATCAATCAATCCCAAAAAATGGTCGGTTTGCGGATGAGTCAAAACCACTAAATCAATATATCGATCAATGGGCTGAAAAATTTTTTCCAGTTCATAGATGACGTTTTTATTCGGTCCGCCGTCAACTAAAACCTTTACATTCCCGTCAAGAGAAATTAATTCGCTGTCGCCCTGACCAACATTTAAAAAATAAATCTCACTTTCATTTTTAGGATGGCCTCCCCAAATAATTTCTCCCCAGAGAAAACAATCAAAAACAAAAATAAATATTAAAAGTAAAATCGCGCTGTTCTTAACCATTGTTCTTAATTAAAACATTTTTAGCAAATAAAAATAAACTGATTAAAGCTGCATAATATAACATAACTAAAACAAGGCTTAATGAAGAAATGTTAAAAATATTTATATTCCCGAAAATTTTGATGATAAAAATTTCATAGGAAAGAAAAATATTCACAAACCAGCCGAAAACTAAAGCCAGCGGCATAAAAATAAAACCAATTAAAGCCATCATAAATCCCAAGGCCATCGTTATCGGAATCACGCTTAAAATTAAAAGATTCGTTAAAAAAGAAAATGGCGAAAAATTGGAAAAATAAGATATTAAAAGCGGCATCACCATTAATTGAGCGGACAAAGTTGATGAAAAATTATCTTGCCAAGCAAATAAGCTTTCTTTTTTAAATCTAAAAACTTTTTTAATAAGCGGCGAGAGATAAACCAATCCGATAACCGCCAAGAACGACAATTGAAATCCCACGTCAAAATTCAAAACTTTAGGGTTTTTCAGAATCATTAAAAAACCCGCAAAAATTACGGCATTTCGAAAACTATAAGCCCGGCCAATTTCTTTTGATAAAAGTGCGATAACGCCCATAATCGCCGCCCTGACAACCGAAGCTTCGGCTCCGGTCATTAAAACAAACAAAATAATTATCAGAATGCTAAACCAAAAAGCTGATTTTCTTCCTAAACCGAAAGTTGTTAAAAATAAACTAAATACCGCCCAAATAATTATAGAAATATTATACCCGGAAAGCGCCACCAAATGAGTGGTGCCGCTTTTCGCCATTGCTTCCTTAAATTCTTTAGAAAATTCGCCTCTTTCGCCTAAGACAATTCCGGAGAGAAAAGCGGATTTTTCCAAAGGAAGCGCCTGCTGAAAAATTTCTATGGTTTTATCTTTTAAAGCTAATAGCTTGGCTTTAATAAAATTTCCTTGACCCGTTTTAATCAATTCTATCTCCGGGAAATCAATTGTGCCGCTGATTCTTTCTTTTCTCAGATAATTACCGTAAGAAGAATCATCTAAATTTTTAATTACGCCTTTAAAATTTATCAAATCTCCATAATTAAATTCCGGATAATTTCTGGCTTGGATCAGAACACGGGCCTTTTGATTATTTAAAAGAACGGTTAATTTTTGGCCAGAACCGCGCTCTAATGAAACCACCAGCCCTGAAAAATTTTCTTTTTGGCCAAACGGCAAGACAATGCTTTTTAAATTTTTATCATCCCAAACGTAATAAAAAGCTCCGATAATAATAAAAATAATCAAAGCAGCAGCAAAAAGAAATTTTCTGTTATTTTTGAAAAATCCCAGAAATAAAAAAATCGTTCCGGAAAATAAAGAAACGATACTAATAATTAAAAAATCTAAATTTAAACTCGCCAGAAAAACGCCAATCAGAAAAAATAAAACAGCAAAAAAGAAAATGTCGTATATCTTCATCAAAATGACAAATGCCAAAGCTCAAATATCAAATCAAACCCAAAGCTCAAATGTCAAAAGTTTTTGGTTTTCGGATTTTGAACTTGATTTGGAATTTGGATTTTGGAATTTAGATTTAATCATATTCGCTTTTCATATTCACAAGTTTGAGTATTAACCCTAATAATCTCCCCTTCTTCAACGAACAATGGCACGGAAATTTTTGCTCCGCTTTCAATAGTGGCGATTTTCGTGCCGCCGGCAGCGGTATTGCCTCGGACAGCGGGCGGCGCTTCAATAACTTTGTAATCAACTTTAATCGGCAATTCTATGCTGATAATTTTATCCTGGAATTTTATTGCCGAAACTTCAAGATTGGGCTTTAAAAAATCGGCGCTGTTTCCTAAAGTATCTCTCAAGAAAGAAAAACGATTTTTCGGGTTTCCAACTTCATCAAACCAAAAAATATCGCGGTTTTCATATAAAAATCGCGATTTCATTTTATCCATCTCGGTTTCTTCAAGCTGGTCGCTGGGCTGAAAATTTTTATCTACAATCTTGCCATTTATCAAATTCTTGATTTTGGTCTGGACCACCGCTTTTCTCTGCTGCATCCGCAAAAAATGAACCTCTAAAACTTTCCAAGGTTCACCGTCCATAATAAATATAGTTCCTTTTGCTAAATCGGTATAAGAAAGCATAGTGAATGAAACATTCAATATATCGGGCATTCTGCCCGCTATAATTACTGATTTTGAGGGGGTTGATTTTCCTCCGGTTTATTTAATTTATCAAGAGATGATTCAAGAACGCCTTTCAATTCTTCAATGTTAACCTCTTTTTTAGGTCTGAAAAATGACGGCTTTCTTTCTTCTCTGGGCTCTTCTTTTTGTAAAACCCTTCCCAGAGATTGTTCATCGCGCCGGCCGATTCTTTCTTCAACTGTTTGAGCGGTCGCTTGCAGCTCAGAAGCAATTTTTTCTTCAACCTTTTCTCTCGGCGTGCCGAATCGACTGCGAGAATTTTCTATAATTATGTCTTTTAATGATTGAACTTGTGGTTGAAAGGGAGAAAGAGTTTTGGCTGAAAAAGCTTTGGAAGACATTCCTTCAATCATTAATTTAATATAAATATGATATTTAGTTAAATTAACTAAATCATTAGCTGAAAATTCCGGCGCAAATTCTTTTTCAAACATTTCAGCGTCTTCCGCTCCCACCCTAAAACAAATAATAGTGCCGACATTGCCGAAAATTGCCGACCTTACCTTTTCATCAAGCTGTTCAAGATATTGATGGGCTAAAATTAAATCGAGTTTGTATTTTCTGGCTTCGGATAAAATATTGGCGAAAGATTCAGTGGAAAAATTTTGGAATTCGTCAACATAAAGATAGAAATCTTTTCTTTCTTCCATTTTAATGTCGGTGCGCGACATCGCCGCTAATTGCAGTTTAGTCACCATCATCGCTCCCAAAAGCGCTGAATTGTCTTCTCCTACCTTGCCTTTAGATAAGTTAATAATCAAAATCTTCCCTTCATCCATCACTTTTCTCATATCAATCGCCGAGCTCGTCTGGCCGATAATATTTCTAATCAATGGATTAGAAACGAACTGCCCAACTTTATTTTGGATAGCGGCCACCGCTTCAATTTCCAATCTTTGAGTATAGCGGGCAAATTCGTTTAACCAAAAAGATTTAACTACTGGATCCTGTAAATTTTCAACCACTTTTTGTCGGTAGCCTTTGTCAGATAAAATCCGCATAATGCTTAAAAGCGTGGAACTGGGATATTCTAAAAGAGCTAAAAGAGAATTGTTTAAAATATATTCCATCCGAGCTGACCAAACATCAGGCCAGATTTTTTTGAAAACACCCATCATTCCGGAAGCGACTAAATGGCGATACTCTAATTCAACTTTTTCTAAAGGGTTGAAAGGAATCGGATGGTTGATGTCGGCCGGATTAAAGTAAATTACGTCGTCAATTCTATCCTCGGGTATAAAATTCAAAATATTTTCCGCGAATTCTCCGTGAGGATCAACCACTCCTACACCCCGGCCGGCTAAAATATCAGAAATTACCATATTCTCCAATAAGGTGGTCTTTCCCATGCCAGTTTTCCCGACAACATACATATGCCGGCGACGGTCGTCGGTTTTAATACCAAATTTTTTATTTTCGCCGCGGAAAGTAGTTTCCGCAAAAAGTGTAATATCGTCCATTTAATTTATTCTATTGGTAATTCTGCTGGCGGACCGCCGGTTTTTGCTCCCATCCTCTTTAGAGATGGCGCTTCGAAAGTAGTCGTGGTTATCGGATAATGATAAATTGTGGCTAATTCTTCAATATTTAATAAGGGTAAATCTTTCATATTAAAATTATAAATTCCATAAAACATAAATTTAGTTTTCAAAAGCAGGCGTCTTTCACGGCAAGCCTCGTAAATTCTTTTCTTTTTGATAAGAATCTTTTTTTCTTTTAATCTAGTAAAAATTCTCATCAGAAATGATTTGGGAACTATAGTTTTATTATTGGGTTTAAATGCGTTTAAATTTTCGGTATTGAATTGATTAAAAACTCCCATCACCGCTGAAACATTGTTAGGAGAAAAACTGTCTTTGCTGTCAATATAAATAAAGCGGATATTTGTTCTGAAAGCTGATTTGGAAATTTTATTAGCAATTGCTTTAATTATTTCTTGTTCATCGGGTCTAAGACGAAGTCGTTCTGCCTCTTCTTTTTTTTCTCCACTCCAAACAGGCGGTTGAACCGGCGCCGCAATTAAATTCCCCACGAATTCCGTTACAGCATTGGATTTCTTTTTTTCTTTTTTACCGCTAGCGATACGTTCAATTGTTTTTTCACCTTCTTTTTTCCAATTGTCACCGGTAACCTCCCCGGTCGGACAAATTAAAAACTGTAAGATTATTATTTCGTCAGATTTAAGTTGAGACATCGCTTCAAAAACAGCCGACAAAGGATCAATCCTTTTTTCTTCTTGAATTTCTTCAAAATAAGAATAAACTCTAATTGGATAAGAATCATCTTTAATGAATTTAAATTCTGTTCCCCATAAATCAGTTGTCTGATTCGGCAAAACTTTTGGAAAATCTTTCATATAGTCTTCAATTTCGCTGATTTCCGCGTCCGGATATTGGCTGTAAATAGAAGATATTATTAGGTTTTTAAACTTTGAAGGGACATAAACAAAAAAATGGATGCTACCTGCTTGACCGACCAATTCAAACGACAACCAGTTTTCTATCTTTCCATCCCAATATTTTTCTAGAAATTTAATACCATAAGAGTAAATCCCGCCATAAATCTGAGCAAAAATCTGTTCCATTGCCTTAGGAGTCTTTAAAATCTCTTTGGGAATTTTTATTTCCAGAATAGACCAAGTTATTCCTTTCAGATATTTAACCCGAGTATAAATCATCCATACTCTCCGCAAGAAATAAAAAATAACGACGGGCAGGACAAACCACTTGGTTAAACTTATTAAATTACCAATCGCTGTTAGAAAGGAAGAAAGTAAATTTTCAACAAGAAGCATAATTTAAGCTTTCTCGACTAAGTGATAGCGGCCGTCTTTTAATCGCCGGAAATATTCTTTATTGTTTAAATTGATAATAATGGTATTTTCCTTCAGAAGACGCTGTTGTTTCACTAAATTAATAATTTCTTTTTGAGGAAGCGGCCCCTGCTTTTTCAAAACGTTGGCAATAATTTCTTGGGTCGTACCCGGTTGAAAGCCGAATTCAGTCAAAGAATACATCCCCCGGCCAACCAAAACAAATCTCGGGTCTTTAATAAGCTCGTTATGAACTGTCTGAAAATGCGCTTTCTTTTTGTCAAAGCCCGTTTTATTTATTAATTCGGCGATTTCTTTAAAATGAAGCGGCCGGCCGGATTTCTTAACCACCAAGTAAGACTTAGCTTTTATCGTCTTTGGAGAAATTTCCTCCCAATCAGCAAGTCCGAAATCACCATAAGGGTTGTTGTTGAATTTTTTTGAAATTGAAAGATAGCTTGAAAAGATAGCTTCGCTGATTTTTGCCGGCTTGATAATTTTTTGAATTAATTCTTTCAGCGCATTTTTAGCCGTTAAGTCTTTCTTCCTTCTAGAAATTAAAGTTGCAAATTTATTTATAAGAGTATCGGCTTTTTTTATCGCTTGCCTATCGGTGTAATAAAAAGCATAAAAATTGTCATCTTCCGGGTAATAAAAAAGCGAGTTGGAAATTTCCGATAAAAAGCTAACTTGTTCGGAAGTAATATTATGGTCATTAATTAAATTTTTAAAATCATTGACAAAATCATTTTCTTTGCGAAGACCGCCGAACTTTTTCACAGAGTTAATGCCAAGTTTGAAAATTTTTTCTATTTCTTTATCCCCTTCTATCTCTTTTCTAACTGCCGCTATGGCGCTGTTTTCAATCTGCCTGATTCTTTCCCGGGTTAAACCCATTGCTTCTCCAAGTGAAGCCAAGGTTGTTCTGTTTCCTTTTAAACCAAAACGCCCTTCTAAAATCTCTCTTTGTCGAGGAGTTAAATTATTTAATAAATTTTGAATTATTTCTTTTATCAACATTATTAATATAATAACAAATTTATAGGCATTTCGTCAATATTTATCTCCTATTTGTCTTTGACTGCCAAACAACCAATAATGGAGCAGCTATAAAGATTGAAGAATAGGTGCCGAAAATTATACCAACGGTTAAAACCAATGAAAAATACTTTAAAGAAAGAGGACCTAAAAAGAACAATGACAGAAGAGCAAAAAGAGTTGTGAGTGATGTATTTATTGATCTAGCCATAACCTGATTAACGCTTTCATTCACCAGTTTTGGAAAATCTAATTTTCCTTGAGAAACTAATAAATTTAACCTTATCCTATCAAGCACCACAATTGTGTCGTGAACCGAATATCCCATAATTGTTAACAGCGCTACCACGAAACTGATATTAAAATTAACTCCCTTAAAATGCCCTAAAAAAACCAAAAATCCTATTGGGATAACTATATCATGAATAAGGCAGGCTAAAATAACAAGTCCATATTTAAAAGACGAAACCAAATAAGAAGTTTTCCTGAAAGCAAAAATAATATAAAAACAAATTCCCAAGATAGCTAAAATAACAGCCCAAACAGCTTTCTGCGACAATTCTTTGCCGATGATCGGCCCGATACTTTCAAACCTTAATTCTTCAATATCGCCAAAATTATTTTTAAACTCATCCAAATATCTTTGATGGTCAGTTTCGGAGATGCTTTCTAAATTTATCAAAAAACCGTTATTGCCTATGGTCGGATAAACAACGAAATTTTTAATATTTAATTCAGCGGATAGAAAATCTTTTATTGTATTTTCGTTAACGCTTGGATTTTTAATTTTTATCTGCCACTGAGTGCCTCCGATAAAATCAATGCCCGGCTTTAAGCCGAACATGAAAAGAGAGACTAAGCTTAGAATAATAATCGCTCCGGAGAAAATAAAGAAAATATTTTTTTTGCCGATAATATTGAAATTCATATCTTTATTTATTATGCCTGATAAATACTCTTAATATTGTTCTTGTAATTGTAATAGCGGAAAACATACTAATAAAAACACCTATTAAAAGCGTGAGAGCAAAACCTTTAACAAATCCTGTTGTTATATAATACAAAATAATACAAGTAATCATTGTGCTTATATTTGAATCTCTAATCGGCAACCAGGCTATTCTGAATCCTTCTTCAATTGCAGTTCCATAATTTAGACCTCGTTTAGACGATTCTTTAATGCCTTCAAAAATTAAAACATTAGCGTCAACAGCCATACCAATAGAAAGAATAAAACCGGCAATACCCGCTAAGGTCATTGTCGTTCCAAATATTTTATAAATCGCCAAAGTCAAAGGAATATAAAATAAAAGAGCAATTCCGGAAAACCAACCAAGCCCCAATCGACGGTAATAAAAACCCATAAAAATTAAAATTAAAATCGTCCCCAATAAACCTGCTTTTAAAGTATCAAATAAAGATTCTTGACCTAAACTGGCGCCGATTGTTTCCTGGCTGATTAAATTTATCGGGGCAGTTAAAGCGCCGGCGTTAAAACGTTCAACGAGTTTTTTGGCGTCATCAATTTTAAAATTTCCGGTAATTCTGGCTTGACCGCCGCTGATTTTTTCTTTAACAACCGGCATCTCAATCAATGCATTGTCTAAAAACACCGCCAAATATTTGCCGACATTTTTCTCGGTTAATTGTTCAAAAATTTTTGCTCCTTCATCATCAAATTGAAGACTGACCTCCGGCTGTTTGGTAACTGAATCAAATTCAACTTGAGCGTCTTTGATGTAGCGACCGGTCAAATTCGTCGGAGTAAAAACCGCTTTTTCCAATGTCTCGGCTCCTTCCGGAATACTCACTTCTCGGAAATCAAGCAAAGGAGTAGAACCAACTTCTTCAATGGCTTTTTTAACGTCTTTTACGCCGGCCAATTCAACTATCAGACGATAATTCTCGCCGCTTTTGGCGGTGGTGATAACCGGCTCGCTAACGCCGAAAAGATTAACTCTTCTCTCAATTACTTCTTTTAATCCTCCCAAAACAGCGCTTTTATCGGTTTCTTGGACTTGACTCATTTCAATTTCATAAACTAAACGAGTGCCGCCAACCAAATCCAAACCCAAACGCCAAGGCCTAAATTTATTTCCGAAGTTTTTTGGATAGACAAAAAAGGCCGCTAAAGCAGTCAAAACAATGATAATGATTAAAAATAAAATTAAATTTTTTCTGGTCATCGAATTATGCAATTAATACTGAATAATTCTATCAGTTTTCCTTTGATTTTTTCAAGCTCTTCGTCCGAATAACTGAATTCTTTTATAAATTCCGGATTTAAAGTTTTTGACGGAATAAATTTTTGTAAAACGTACAATTTTACTCCTTTAAGAAGCTCCCCGATTTTTAAAATATCTTTCTCGTTTAATTGGGACTTGACTATGGTAGTTCTAAACTCATAATTTATTCCTGACCTCATTATTAAATTTATGCTTTTTAATATTTTATCTTCATCTGCTTTTACTCCGGTTATCTTTTCGTATTTGGAATTTGTTTGATATTTGTCATTTGGCTTTTGGAATTTAGCACCAAGAGGTGCCTTGATATCCATAGCGATATAATTAACCAATTTTTCTTTAATAATTTTCTCCAGTTTTTCTGGGAAGCTACCGTTGGTGTCAATTTTTATCAAATAACCCAATGCTTTTATCTTCTTTAAAAAATCTTCTAAATCTGTTTGTAAAAATGGCTCTCCGCCGGTGATTTCTACCGCGTCCAAATCCCCTTTTCTTTTTTTTAGAAAAGCCAAAATTTCATTTTCTGAAATAAGATTTTGATGTTGAGAAGGATCAACTAATTCCGGATTATGACAATAACCGCAACGAAAATTACAACCCTGAGTAAAAACAATGGCTGATATTTTGGAAGGATAGTCAATTAAAGAAAGTTTTTGGAAACCGCCGATTTTCATAATGCTGACTGCCGAACCACATATTCTTTTCTTTCTTTAAACTCTTCTTGTTTCCCTTTATTCCATTGGGAAACCGGCCTTAAATAGCCGACAACCCGGGAATAAACTTCACAGGGCTGTTTAATAGTGCACTGCGGGCAAAAGAAATGTTCGCCGGAAATATAACCATGGCTCGGACAGATTGAAAAAGTGGGCGTAATGGTAATATAAGGCAAATGGTATTTACTAAAAATTTTCTTGATTAAATTTTTAACTGCTTTGGTATCGGAAACTTTTTCTCCCAAGAAAATATGGAGAACCGTGCCGCCGGTATATTTTGACTGAATATCGTCTTGAAGGTCTAAAACCTCAAAAATATCATCGGTAAAACCAACCGGCAACATTGTTGAATTGGTATAATAAGGAACCTTATTGGTGCCAGCCGTAATAATTTCGGGATATTCTTCTTTATCTTTTAAGGCCATCCTGTAAGATGTGCCTTCAGCCGGCGTTGCTTCTAAATTATAGAGATTGCCGGTTTTTTCCTGATACTTAATTAAGTTGGCTCTCATAAAATCCAATATTTCTAGAGTCAGCATCCTCCCCTTTTTTGAAGCAACGCCTTCTCCGATAAAATTCAAAAGCGCTTCATTCATCCCAATCAGCCCAATAGTGGAAAAATGGCTCCCATAATAAGCTCCTCTCATTTTTTTTACGCCCGCCAAATAAAACTTGGAATACGGATAAAGTCCCTTCTCCATAAAATTTTCCAAAACCTTTCTTTTCACCTCCAAACTTTCTTTTGCCAAATCCATCATTTTGTCCAATCTTTCAAAAAAATCTTTTTTGGTTTTTGAAAGATAGCCGATACGCGGAAGATTTATGGTAACGACGCCGATGCTGCCGGTTAAAGGATTGGCGCCGAAAAGACCGCCGCCTCTTTTTATCAATTCCTTATTATTCAAACGAAGCCGACAGCACATTGAACGAACATCTTCGGGATTCATATCAGATTGGATAAAATTAGAGAAATAATTGACGCCGTATTTAATAGTCGCTTCCCATAGCGGTTCCAAGGCTGGGCTACTCCAAGGGAAATCTTTAGTAATGGAAATTGTCGGTATCGGGAAAGTAAAAGGTCTTCCTTTCGCGTCGCCTTCCATCATTACCTCGTAAAACGCCTTATTTAGTACATTCATCTCTTCTTGAAATTCTTTGTAAGTTTCTTTTTGAGGTTGGCCGCCGATAATTACCGAGTTATTGGCTAATGACGAAGAAGGAATAATATCTAAGGAAATATTTATAAAAGGGGTTTGGAAGCCGACCCTAGTCGGTACGGAACAACCGAATAGAAACTCCTGCATAACCTGCTTGACTTGCTGATAATTTAAATTATCGTATCTGATAAAAGGCGCTAAAAGGGTGTCAAAATTGGAAACTGCCTGAGCACCGGCCGTTTCTCCTTGAAGAGTATAAAAAAAGTTTACTAACTGCCCGAGAGCTGTTCTGAAATGTTTCGCGGGTTTTGTCTCGGCTTTACCCGGCACGCCCCGGAATCCTTTTATCAATAAATCTTCCAAATCCCAGCCCATGCAATAAGCACCCAAACAATCAAGATTATGAATATGAAAATCTTCTTTTGTCGCCGCTTCTCTCACTTCGGAAGAATAAATTTTGTTGAGCCAATATTTTTTGGCGACTGCTGAAGTGATATAATGATTGAGGCCCTGCAAAGAATATGCCATATTGGCGTTTTCTTGGACCTGCCAATCCAGCTCCTGAATATACCTGTCAACCATATAAACCGCTTCGTCAAAAACCGAAACCGCTTCACGAATTTTCCGCCGTTGTTCACGATATAAAATATAAGCTTTGGCTGTTTCGGCATAACCTTCCAAAATTAAAACCTCTTCAACTATGTCTTGAATTTGTTCAACTGAAGGAATTTCGTCTTTTCTAAAACGGCGAGTTGCCAATTTTACAACTTTATTAGAAAGTCTTTTGGCTTTCAGCCCATCGCCCTGCCCGGTAGCAGTCAATGCTTTCTCAATAGCGCGAGTGATTTTTTCTTGGTCAAATAGAACTAACTGACCAGTTCGTTTTTTTACTTGTTGAAACATATAATGAAGCGGTCTCGAATATATGAATAAAATTTATTCATATATCCACGATTACTTTTTAATTTTCTTAGAAAATCAAACTT
>CAZYZO010000002.1:20221-23950 GCA_964651905.1 uncultured Candidatus Saccharibacteria bacterium
AGAAAATCAAACTTTTTTATTTTTCTTTTTTCTTAAAAAAGCTGGCACGTCAAAGAAATCTTCTCCTCCTGAAATGTCTTTTAATTTTTTTTCCGGCTTCTTCTTATTTTTCTCTTTGACTAAGTCCAAAGTTTGAACCTTCCTTTCTATTTTATCGTCTTTTACCGGTTCTGGAAAGATTGTTTGGTCCGTCTTTATCAATAAATCGCCTTGAGGTAGAACAGGATTCGTCAAATATTCAGCAAAGCCAGTGGCAATAACAACAGTTTTTATTTCTCCTTTTCTAAGATCGCTATTATGATATGTCCCGAAAATAATTCTAGCATTTTGGTCAACGCTTGAAGAGATTGTTTTAGCGATTTCATTGACTTCTTCCATTTTTAAGTCTCGGTTGGAAGAAATGCTAAAAAGCACTCCTCTTGCCCCGTCAATCGGTATTTCCAGAAGAGGCGAATTACAGGCAAAATTCACCGCGTTAATCGCTCTATCTTTGCCAGTCGCCCTGCCGACGCCAATTACCGCCAGCCCCATATTTTCTATAATGGTTTTTATGTCGGCAAAATCAACATTGACAATACCGGGCGTCATAATAATTTCTGACACTCCTTCAATGGCGTTTTTTAAAACTTCATCAATTTTGTCAAAAGCTTTTACTAAAGAAATTTCTTTATCAATCAAAGTAAAAATCCGGTCGTTGGGAATCGCAATAATGGCATCAACTTTTTCTTTTAATCTTATAAATCCCTCATCAGCAATATGATTTCTTTCTATCCCTTCAAAAATAAAAGGTTTTGTTACCACTGCGACGGTCAAAATTCCCAATTCTCTGGCGATATCGGCAATCACCGGGCTGGCACCGGTGCCGGTTCCTCCGCCAAGACCAGCGGTGATAAAAATCATATCCGCTCCTTTTAAAGCCTGACTGATTTCCGGTCTAGCTTCTTCAGCTGCCTTTCTTCCTAAGTCCGGCCTCATGCCCGTGCCCAATCCTTTGGTTAAATTTTTACCGATACAAAGTTTTTTTCTCGCTTTAATATGATCCAAATCTTGAATATCAGTGTTAATGGCTAAAAAACCGATACTTTTCGGAAAACTTTTCATCATCCTGGAAATAGCGTTTCCGCCAGCGCCTCCAACCCCCACCACTTTAATTTTTACCGGTGGGGCTTTCTTTTCAGAATTCTTAAATCTTAAAGTTTTTTTTATTTTTCTCCGGTGTTTTGTCATTTAATATATTCTACGGAAGAAATGGTTTAAAAATTTTTGAAAATAATGTTCTATTGCCTGTTTTAAAAAGTTTATCGTTTTGGCTTTGATCTTTGGCGGATAAAAGAAGCCCTAAAGCCGTGGCAAATTCCGGATCTTCCAATTGAGTGGTAAGCTCGGCATTTGAAGCTTCGATTTCGGAAAGCTGGGGAATACCGATTTGAGCTGGCAGTTTCAACTCTTGTTTAGCCAAATCAACAATGCCCGGTAATTTAGCGCTGTTCCCCACAATGACAATTCCGGCTGGCAATTGGCCCGCTTTAGAAATCATCTTTAATTCTTCATTTATTAATTCAAAAATCTCTGAAAGACGACTTTCAATAATTTCCGCTATGAAACGTTTTGAGACAACGCCTTTTAAATCTTCGCTGATATCGTTTAAATTGACCATTTCTCTAGTCGGCACTCTTTTGGGCAAAGCGCAACCAAAAGAAAGTTTTATAATCTCCGCCACTTCAATGGAACTTTTAAGGCCAATCGCCAAATCATTGCTAATATGAGAGGAGCCGATCGGAAAAACTTTCAACTGCAAAAGATTACCTTCTTCCCAAACCGCCAAAGAAGTGGTTGAAAAACCGATATCAATGATAACAACTCCCAGTTCTTTTTGGCTTTTAGCTAAAATCGAACGAGAGGTAGCAATAGGATTATAAACCAAACCGCCGATACTTCCGCCAGCCTCCTCAACTGCTTTATTTAAATTTTTAAGAAGAGGAGAGAAAACGTCAACAATCAAACTGTTAACTTCTAATCGGTTTCCAGTCATTCCTAAAGGTTCTTTGATATTGGAAACTCCGTCAATAATAAATTCCTTGGTGATAGTATGAAGAATTTCCCGATTAGGAGATAAATTGATGGCTCGAGAAGCTTCCACTACCCGATTAACATCATCTTCTCTAATTTCATAATCAGCCCTAGAAACTGCCACAATGCCGCGCGAATGACTCATTTTCACATTTGCTCCGCCGACATTTAAAAAAATATTGCTTAAAACGTTTCTATAAGAATGTTTTAAATTAGAAAAAATTTGTCTTAACGCAGAAATTGTCTCGTTAATATCAATAATCTCTCCTTTCCTTAAGCCGGCCGATGGACTCTTTAAAATGCCTTTTAAAATTATCCGGCTGTCCTTAGCCGATTCGCCAACCAATAACCTTATTTGCGAAGTTCCTAAATCAAGAGCCGTGAAATACATATTGAAATAAAATTTCTAATTTCTAATTTCTAAATTCTAAATAATGACCGGAATTCTAATGTTTTAAAACAGTTTTGATTATTTAATAATTAGAATTTGATGGAGCAATTCTTTCTCCTTTTTTTCCATTTTCATTCTATCAGATTTTATTTTATGTTGATAGTCAAACAGATGAAGAATGGCATGGATTAAAGAGATAGTAAGATTTTCTTTATTTGAAATCACTGAAAAATTAAGAAAAATTTCCCCGATTCTCTTAATTTTATCGGGATATAAAAAGCTTTTTGGCTCTTTAAAGCTTAGAACCTTGGCAGTCTTGTTTTTGCCGCGATATTTCTTATTTAAAGACCTCATTTTTGACGGGCTCGCAACATAAACTTCCAGATAAATTCCTTCCTTTTTCAGAATTTTTAAGATTTTCAGAGCCGATTTTTCAATAATCTTTTCGGTATTTTTAAGATTCTTTTTTAAAGCCGTAACTTTGACCTTATTCATACTCTGAAAACCCCGATTGGAATCGGGGTTAAGAAACGAGTTCTTCTTTTAAAATTCGGCTGACCAGCCCGCTGTCCGCCCTGCCCTTTAATTCTTTAGCTAAAATTCCCATCGCTTCCCCGAAATCTTTCTGGCTGCTGATTCCCAATTCTTTTATTTTTGCCTTAACGATTTTTTTAATTTCCTCTTCGCCCATCTGTTCCGGCAAATAAACCTGAATTAATTCTATTTCTTTTTTTTCTTCATCAGCCAAATCACTGCGGTTGCCCTTGATATAAGCCTCAATTGATTCTTTTCTTTTTTTAGCTTCGGTTGATAAAACTGAGATTATCTCTTCTTCGGTCAGTTTTGTCTCCTGACCCTTGCCTTTTTTCTCAATTTCTTTGTTATGGAAAGAAGACAAAATTAATCTCAAGGTTGAGATTTTCATCGAATCGCTGTTTTTTAACGCTTCTTTCAAGTCGTCAGAAATCTTTTGATATAAATCCATTAGAATAAGCCTATTTTTTGGGCTTTAATAATTTCTCTTCTCTTATTTATTTTATACAAAGCCGAGAGTTTTTTGGCTCTCAAATTGGGCTTTCTTTTCTTAAACCGTTTCTTCTTAACTTCTTTTAAAACTCCGCTTTGATAAATTTTTTTGCTGAAGCGCCTCAAAAACGCCGTTGTTGATTCGCCTTCTTTTTTTCTTAATTGAATCATATATTAATTTTTATTTTTTCAGAAAATCAAACTTGTTTATTTTTCTCAGAAAATCAAACTTGTTTATTTTT
>CAZYZO010000002.1:24050-35303 GCA_964651905.1 uncultured Candidatus Saccharibacteria bacterium
TTGTTTATTTTTCTCAGAAAATCAAACTTGTTTATTTTTAATGATTTTTTCTATTTCCTCAATAGTTTTTTGAGGAGGATTATAAACCACCGAATGAATTGAACCGCCGCCATCATCTTTATATCGGGGCATAATATGGATATGTAAATGACTTACGGCTTGACCAGCGACTTCTCCATGATTAATTCCGATTGTAAAGCCATCGGGATTTAAAGAGTTTCGAAGTATTTCGGTCGTTTTTTTAACGGCTGAAAATAAACCGGCTAAATTATTATCGGCCGTGTCTAAAATATTTTTACTATGAGTTTTTAAAATAACTACCGCATGACCCAATGAATGCGGTTTAACATCCAAGAAACTTAAAGTTTTTTCGTCTTCATATAAAATATACGCCGGTATTTCTTTTTTTGCAATTTTACAAAATAGACAATCAATCATACCCTCCTTTTAATTTCATTAATAAGTTTATCAATTGCGATGGTTTCCTGAACGCCCGTTTTCATTTCTCTAAGAATAATATTGTCTTCTAATACTTCTCTTTGTCCCAAAATTAAAGCGAAATCCGCTCGCCTTTTGTCGGCTACTTTCAATTGCGCCTTCAATGAATCTTTGTCCAGGGCTTCGGCGGTTTTTATTCCGGCGCTATAAAGTTCTTTCAGGATCGAAATGCTTTTCATTTTCGCCTGATTTCCTAATTGAATAAAAAATATCTTTGGCTTTTTCGGAATTAGCCCTTCAATGTTTTTGGCTTTCATTATTTCAATTATTCTTTCTGTGCCGAAAGAAACGCCAACAGCTCCAACCTTAGGACCGCCTAATATTGAAGATAAATAATCATAACGGCCGCCGCCAGCCAAAGCAAAATTAAATTCATCGGAGAAAATTTCAAAAACCGTCCGGTTATAATAATCAAACCCCCGAACCAAATGAAAATTAAGAGCGTATGCCAAATCAATTTCATCAAGATATTCCAAAACCGACTTAAAATGATTGTTGCAAGAGTGACATAAACTATCAAGAAGAGTCGGAGCATCTTTTTTAATAACTTCGCAATTCTCTTTCTTACAATCCAAAACCCTTAAAGGATTAATATTTAATCTCTTGCGACAATCGCTACAAATTAAATCCTGTTTGTTCCTATAAAATGCCAGAAGTTTCTTTTTGTAATTCTGCCTGCAAGTATTACAGCCGATGCTGTTAATCTGGATGCTGATTTTTTTTATTTTTAATTCTTCTAACAGATTCCTGATCAATAAAATCATTTGGGCGTCATAAATCGGGTCTTCACTGCCAATAGTTTCAAAGCCGATTTGGTGAAACTGACGAAAACGACCAGCTTGAGGCTGTTCATGCCGAAACATCGGCCCTTCATAAAATAATTTCAACGGATGAGAAAGATGATTTAAATTATGTTGGAGATAAGCTCTCATCACCGGCGCGGTTCCTTCCGGCCTTAAAACCAATTCGCCGTCCTGTCGTCCTTTTATGGAAAACATCTGCTTTTGAACGATATCCGTCGCTTCGCCAACCGTTCTTTCAAAAATTTCTTTTTGTTCTAAAATCGGGGTTTCGATTTTTAAAAAATTATAAACATCAGCAATTTTTTCGCTGACTTGTTTTATTTTTGAGAAAAACGGCTGTTCATCCGGTAGAACATCATGCATTCCTTTGGGAGATTGAAATAATCGTTTAGTTGTTTTTTTGGAAGAAATTTTTCTTTTTTTTGATAACATGACCTTGTTAGTATATCGGATATTCTATAGCGCTAACTTTTGTTAACGGCCAAAGTCTTAATCGGACTAATCCGACAATCGCTGATTTTTGAACCGGCCCCCAGCTTCGTGAATCGCAACTTTCAGAACGATTGTCTCCAACAACGAAATACTCCCCTTTGTCCAGTTGAATCTCCATTCCGTTCATTTTTATCAATGAACTATCAAAAATTGAAGTCAAATAAGATTCCGGCAATTTAAAACCATCTGGATTTTCTTTATTAAAAATCATTATCTGATTATCTTTAATTGAAATTTTTTCTTCTGGCAGCCCGATTATTCTCTTGATAAAAAAAGAAGGTTCGTGAGACGAACATATCTCAGCCGCTTTATCAGGCGAACGAAAAACAACTACCTCTCCTCTTTGAGGAATTCGATAATGGTAACTGATTTCGTCAATCAAAAGATAATCGCCTTGGGAAAAATTCGGTTCCATGCTTCTTCCGAAAACCACAAATGGCTGTACCAAAAAATGCCTGACGACCACTACCGTGATCACCGCTATTAAGCCTACTTCAACTATTTCCCAAATTGACAAAAGAAACGATTTCATAAAAATAGCTAAATTTTTAAATTTGGTTTATTATATATAAAAACTATGGAAAATGCAAGTATAAATCCCGCTCAAAATTCTATGAAACAAGAATCAAAAATGAAATATCTTAAAAACGGACAAATTTTGAAGGGGATAAAAATGGTTTTCGGTCTCGGAAACCCCGGCAAAGAATATAAAAATACTTTTCACAATGTCGGATTTTTGACTGTAAATTTTTGGACCGAGAATCAAGCTTTTTCTAAATTGAAAAATTTTGAATATAAAAAAATAAAAGGCATAATTTTCGCCAAAAATCTAACCTTTATGAATGAAAGTGGAAACGCTGTTTCAAGAGCTTTAAAATTTTTCAAGATTAAACCTGAAAAATTATTGGTGGTTCATGATGATGCCGACATTCCACTGGGAAGTTATAAAATTTCTTTTAATAGAGGCTCGGCTGGCCATAAGGGCATAAAATCAATTATTGAAATTCTTGGCGCAAAAAATTTTTATCGCCTTAGAATCGGCGTTCGTCACTCCAAAAATAAAAATAAAGCCTTAGATTTCATCCTAAAAAAAATCAAAACTCAGGAGTCCAAAACCTTGAATCAAGTATTCAAAAGCTTGATTTTTGACGATTAATCAATGTTAAAATTGACATAGAAATCCACCAAATTATCTGAAGTAGGAGTTAAACCCGCTAAAGGCATACTAACTTTTTTGAATTGCGAATCATCGGCTAATTTATCTTTAAAATTAGTCGCCTGTTTTTCAGTAAAAGCTCTCGCGTTAATATAGATGGATTTTTGGTCTGGTCCTACGCTTATCCGAAGAATTTTAATCTCATCTTGATCCGCAATTCCTTTAATTTTTGAGAAGAAACCTGACCAACGAATAGTTTCGCTTTTAGCCTTACTTAATAAAGCTATTCTTTCATTAAATTCGTTGGCCTGAGTTTTAAGCTCATTAATTTCACTTTTATTCTGGAAGACAATTAAATTTTTGTTTTCTTGAGCATCAATAACCCTTGTCAATAAGAATACACTTGCTGCCGAAAAAGCAAGAACGAAAAAAATAAGAAAACTAAAAATGATTTTTTGCCAAAGATAAACAAAAACAAGAAATATCTGTCTTATAAATTCCTCTTCGGTACCGGTATTGGCTAAACTAATAATAGTATCTTCTGACCGGTCAATTTGGCCTCTAAGAGCGGACCCCAAAGCCGGAAACCAAATCATTTCAAGCTGATTGAACTTTTTAAGAGAAATTTCTTGGGCCTCAAAAGAAAAATTTTTAGAGATAATTTCTTTCACTTCGTCGGCGAGTCCTTGAACGATTATAAAAAATTCTTTTATGGGGTCTGTCCAATTTCGATTATAAAACCCTAAAATTTTTTTGATTTCATCAATAACTACGCTTCTAAACTCTTCTAAATTGAGGTAGCGCTTTTCTCTTTTAATAGATGTCCAAGGAGTAAAATAATTAAAATAAAGGCTGCCGTTTCTGATAATTAAAAAATTTAACCCATCGGAACTGGCATGAAAAAGAATATACGAACTTTGATTATCAAAATTTAAGGCTAAATTTTTGACTATTCTACTAATCGCTAATGGCACAAATTCAATGGCTACAATGATAAAATTAGCTTTAGTAAATATTTCGGAAAAATCATCAATAATATTTTTATAGATGAAAACTCCGGCAATTTCTATTTTGTTTTCTGATTTGTTCTCTCCTACTTTTTGGCAATCAGAATAAGCATCGGCTACGTTAATAGGACAAATCATTTGAAGATTAAGTTTCGCTGCTTCTTCTAAATTGCTTTCGGCAACTTTTGGAAGATCAAAAATTTGAGAGTAAACATTAGCGGCTGAAATGTTAATAATCGTAAAAAGTTTCTTCTTTGCTTTCTTGGTAATTTGCAAACGCAATTCTAATAAAGATTTCAAAAAAGCTTCTTTATTTTGAAGTTTTCCGTCAACCACCACTCCTGATTCCAATTTTACGGAATAAGTTTCTGGCTTGCCGCCTTTAATAAAAAGGCAGCGCAACGACGAGTCGCTGACTTCCAATCCTGCGATTGGCGGTCCAGGAGTTAATAACTTTAAAATTTTATTCATAGTTTATAGTGAGTTTTACTCAATATATTCTTTAGACTATAGTGAAGCGAAGCTTCAATATATCAAAAAATTTGCTATAACGCTATCTCTTGGATTGATTGAATTTCAACTTGGCCAGTAGTTGAAGATACATTTATAACCGCTTCTAATTTTCTTTGAATTTGTCTAATAGTGGCCAGTGACATAATTGTGTGTTTTCCGGTTGAAGGAGAATCTTTCGTTATTGTTATTGAAACCGTGGCGAGCCCAACCGAAATTGTTGAAGTCCCATTAAAATCTTTGTTTCTGATAACTTTCATTATTCCCTCTTCAATGCCTGACTGGCTGGCAGATAAAGCTCCAATTGACCATTTTATATCAGCCGCGCTGTTAGTTAATAGAAAACTTGTTAAAGTTAGAGTGACCGCGATTTCCGTAATCAAAGCGCTGGCTAAAAGGATGAGAGGTAAACCGATAGCGCCGTTTTGGGTTTTAAAATCCTTGAAAATACGGAAAAATTCCTTCATCTTTATTTAAGGATTATTAGATGACGAAGTTAATGGCGTAGTTGTTGAAACAACGCTCGGACTAATAAGAGTCTTTTGGTCCTTAATTAATTTAATTACTTGGCTGTCTTTTGAAAGTTTGTTTATCCAAACGATATTTTGTTTATTAAGTTGAATTCTATCGTTCGGACCCCAGACGGCATTGGCGAATTTTGTTAATTTCAACCCGGTTTGAGAGTTAGAATCACTTTGCAAAAACCAAACGTCGAAAAGCGAAAGAGAAGGAAACCGGCTCAGATTGCCGAAATAAAGATCTCCAGTTGTTAAATAAACCGCGTAATAAGGTTTCTGAAAACCTATTTTTTGCCAAAAGAAAATTCCTGCCAGCGCCGCCAGCAAAACTATCACCAGAATAATTAAAATTTTATTAAGCTTTGACATATCCTTTTATTAATTTTATCCGAATACTTATCTCTTCGTCAAATGATTTAGAAATCTATAGCGAAGCGGAGCTTCGATATATCCTTGGCTATAGCAAACCAAAAGGTTTGATATATCGAATATTCAATTTGCTATACATCTAGCCCTTCTACGGACTCCAGTTAATTATAACATCATTTACTTCCGGCGAATCGACGTCGCCCTTCACTAAAAATGCTTTATACCGAATATATCTATAATTATTTAAATACTTTGGGTTTAAAGCTAAGGAAACATTAACGGTTGGATTGTAAAAAGTAGTATCGGAACCGTCAGGCCCTGTATATGCCCAAGAACCGGAACTGCAAGTCGGCGGGTTAGTGGCGCCGTTTGAACAATTGCTGACAGCTATCTGGAATTTTACATCCGAGCCTGATGGTTTTATCCCCTGCCAAACAATTGAATTAAAAGCCGCTCCGCTGGTCGCAAAAGTATCATAAATAGAAGAAGTTAAATTTCCGTCAGAAGAGACTCTAAGTTTTATTAAACCCGGAGAAGTATAATCAATACTAAAGCTGGAAGTGAAAAATTTATTATTGACAATGGTGTTGCCGCTGGTGGTGCTAAAAGCTTCCTGGTCATCACCGCCAAACCAATCGGTTTGCCAAAAAATTAAATTCCTAAGCCGGGAAATAAGCTGAACTTTAGTCAAAGACTTATTGCCTGACCATTCTATATGAGCGGTGATTTTCTGAGTGGAAGGATCTTCGTAGACTTCATTTTCAGCCGCTCCGAACGTAGTTGGACAAGAGGCGATGTCACCGGTACTAACTTCTCCTAAGCCGCATCTTGTCCGCTTAACGTTCTCAACGGAAAAATAATAAGTATAAGTTATACCTTCCATAATTGTGGTGGTTACCCCGGAAGAAATAACTAAAACCGTACCGGAAGCTGTCGGATAATACTGCGAATCCGTTCCTTTGGGAGAAAGATTATAAATTTTAGACCAATCTGAATCAGCTATTGATTTCACTTCGTCAGTGACTTGTTTGGCTAAAAAAGTGACGGTTTGAGTAGCTTTATTTTCCATATTAATTCTCATCGCCACTGAAATAGCGGTGATTCCCGAAGTAACTACAATAACTCCAATGGCAATACCAATAAGTATCTCTATTAAAGATTGGCCTTGTTTAGTATTGAATTTTCCCATAAGCGTCAACGGTTATCGTGATATAAACCGAACTATTTGATTTTAGGGCAATTTTAATGGTCTTGGCGGCATCGGGTTTGCCGATTATAGAAGCGAAAGCTACGCTTGTAGTAGCACCAAGAGCCGGCTCAAGAAAGTTTATGGCTGAATTTAAAGTATAACTGGAAATTACGCTGGAAGCGCTATAGGTGGAACTGGCGAATAAAGAATAATAACCATCGTAAGTAACTG
This sequence comes from uncultured Candidatus Saccharibacteria bacterium, assembly GCA_964651905.1. Lineage (GTDB taxonomy): Bacteria > Patescibacteriota > Minisyncoccia > UBA6257 > UBA9933 > CAZYZO01. The sequence continues at coordinate 30,824 of CAZYZO010000002.1, forward strand.
GATATTCAAAATAAACGCCCCACGGCTTGCCACTTTCTTGAATCATTGAACGATTTTGAGCGTCTCTTAAAACAGCGACGATTTTATCAGCTTCCATATTTAAAATTTTTGGAGAACGATAATTAGCCAAGTTTATTATCCCAATAGTTGCCAACACTGCAATGATGCCTATGGTAGTAAGTAATTCAATCAGAGTAAAACCGGCTAATTTACAATAACCATCTTTATTTTTAAACATAAGATTTTACACAAAATTAATTGATTTTTTAGAAACTAGTAGTTAATTGATAAATCGGGACAATCATGGAAATGGCTATCAAGCCAATGATACCGCCGATAAAGACTAAAAGAACGGGCTCCAAAAAAGACACCAAGGTTTTAATAGAAGCTTTAATATCAGCTTCATAAAAATCAGCTAAAGTTAAAAGAATGTCTTCAATATGACCGGCTTTTTCGGAGACCGCCAATAAACTCACGACTACTCTTGGAAAAACCGGTTCTTTTCTAAAAGCATCTCCAATCGTTAACCCTTTACTTATACCTTCTCTTGAAATTCTAATTAAACTATTTCTTATTTCTCTATACCCGACTGTCTCAGCGGTAATTTCCAAAGAATCAATAATCGGAAGCCCGGCCTTTAATAAAGAGGATAAAGTGGCGCAAAAACCCTGAAGACCCATATTTTTAACAACCGTTTTAACAACCGGAGTTTTAGAAATTATTCTTTGAATAAAGGCGCGGCCAACTTCCTTTTTAGCGAAAAAATACCAGCAAAAAAATCCCAAAGCAACCAGTACTGGTAAAACGAAAAGTACGTATTTCCCCAAAAAAAGACCTATAGCAAAAACAATTTTGGAAAAAAGCGGCGGTTCGACACCGCTGCCTTCAAAAACTTTGGCAATTTTCGGCAAAGCAAAAGTAACAAGAACAAATAAAACTCCTACGGAAGCCGATAAAAGCAGAATTGGGTAAGTTAGAGCTGACTTGATTTGTCTTTTTAAATCAGCTTCACGCTCCAGCGACACGCTTAAATCTTCAAAAATTTTTTCTAAATTTCCCGAGGCTTCGCCGGCTTTAACCAAGTTTACAAAAACCGGAGAAAATAAGTTTGGATATTTTGCAAAAACCGTGTAAAAGGGCTGACCTTTTTCCAGGGTTAATTTAATTTCCAATAATAAAGATCTTAAAGCCGGTTTTTCAAAATCAGCCATTAAAACATCTATTGCTTTCAAAATATCGGTTCCAACTTTCAACATTATGGCTAAATATTTAGTTAAAAACATCTTATCATCCAAAGTAATCGTATCTCCCCCAAAAATTCTCCGCTTTCCTGTCATTTCTGTCTTTTTTTCTGCTTTAAGCGAGATTGGTCGTAAGTTCTGTTTTGATAAATATTCTAAAACTTCGGCTGTTGAAGAAGCATCAATATCTCCATTAATAATTCCTCCATCTATTTTAGAAGCGACAAAATGAAAAATCATATTAAATTTACTCCCTCATCACTCTGAATATTTCTTCAATTGTTGTTAAGCCCAGTTCAACTTTTCTAATCCCATCTTCAAACATTGTTACCATCCCCTGTTTTTTAGCTAAAGACCGGAGTTCATCTAAAGAAAATTTTGGATTGGTAATGGCCTTTCTTATCTCTTCGGTAACATTCAAGATTTCAAAAATACCGATTCTTTCCTTATAGCCGCTGCCGCCGCAAACCGAACAGCCGTGTCCCCGGTAAAAAGTTTTGGGGATTTTCGCTTCAAGTTGAGGATTAATTAATTCCAACTGCTCTTTTATGGATTTTATCATTTGAGGTTCGGGTTCGTATGACTCAATGCAATTCATGCAAATCTTTCTGACTAATCGCTGAGAAAGAATTACGTTTATCACTGCCGCTACTAGAAAAGGAGGAACCCCTAAATCTATTAAACGCGGTATTGCTGTCGATGCATCGTTGGTATGCAAGCTTGATAACAGGAGGTGACCGGTCAAGGCGGCATTCACGCTGATATCGGCGGTTTCCTTGTCGCGGATTTCTCCGACCATAATGATATTCGGGTCTTGCCTCAAAATAGAACGCAAACCGTTAGCAAAGGTTAAATCAGCCAAGGGATTGACTTGAATTTGATTGACATATTTAATGGCATATTCTATGGGGTCTTCAATGGTAATAATATTTACTTCCGGCTGATTTAAAATATTCAAAATTGAGTAAAGAGTGGTGGTTTTACCGCAACCGGTCGGACCGCAAACCAAAAGCATTCCAAAACTTTTTTTAATGTTAGCCAATGTAATATTTTTTGTATCTTCCATCATTCCTATTTCGCTTAAAGAAAGCGGTTTTTGAGTCGCCGGCAGAAGACGCATGGTTACTTTTTCACCGTAAAAAGTTGGAATTATGGAAATACGGATATCAAGAATCTGCTGGCCGATATTAAACCGAATCCGACCATCTTGAGGTCTTAAATGTTCGTCAACTTTCATGCCGCTCAAAATTTTAACCCTAGCAATAATGGCTGGTTGAATTTCTTTTGGAATTCTGACTATTTCACGCAAAATTCCATCAATTCTGAATCTGACTAAAATATTATCTTCTAAAATTTCCAAATGAATATCTGAAGCCCTGATTGAAGCGGCATAAGACAAAAAGTTATCAACAATAGCAACGATTGGCATCTGACCAGCCGCTTCTTCTAAACTGACGGCTTTTATCTTTAATGACTCCTTAATACTCTCCTCAACAACTTTTTTGAAATCTTGAGTTAATTGACGACCGTACAAAATAAACCCTTGGTTTAAATCCTCAGGTGTAGCCAAATAAGACTTAATTTTTGCTTCTAAGTGTCTTTCTAAAAACTTGACGGTTTCCAAATCTCCCGGGTCCTCCATGGCAACTTTTAACGCTCCCTCAGGTGTCTTCCCGAAGGCAATCGCTTTCTTTCTTCTGGCGATATCTTCGCTTAATTGATGCAAAACTTCTATGTCAATCGGCTCAACACTTAAATTAACTCTTTCAATAGAAAAATACTGGGAAGCTAAATTATAAAAAAACTCTTGGGTAATAATCCCTTGAGAAATTAAAACGTCTTCCAGGTTCTGACCCATTCTCTCGGCTTCTATTTTTAATTTATCAAAAGAAGCTTCGGTAATTAGCCCCTCCTTGGTTAAAAACTCTCTAAGTTTTAAAGCTGGAATTCGAAGCATAATAATTCAAAATTTTAAATCTTCAATGTTTGCCAGATTGATAAATTTTTCAACCAGATATTAATGGTAATTATAACAAATATTGCTATTGGAAACCACAAATAATAAGCGGAAAATCGTCGTTTAGTGATAGCTGCGCCCGCTAAACCGCTCGTTAAAGTAATTAGTAAATAAAAAATCCAACCAGGATAGCCAACTAAAAAAATGCTTAAAGCCCCGAAATACGGCTCTTCTTCTTCAAAAAACCGTTCTCCGAATTTCCAATTAAAGAATCTTGCCAAACAGAGAAAAATTATTGCCGACAACAGAGCAACTATCGGCTTGGCAAAAAACACATAAAAAGAATAGCCCAAAAAATAACTTATATCCCGGTAAGGAGGCAAAAGATAAAAACTTGGCGAATTATTTTGCCATAATAAAAATTGTTGCCTTGTTTGATAAAAAAGAAAAATAAAAAATAAAATAACACAGCTCCAAAAAATAAATTTAAAGAGTTTAACTAAAGAGCGTCGTTCCGATTTAAATCGGAACGACGCTCCAAAAGAAATTGCTAAAATTCCTAAAACAAAATAGGACATTAAGTTTTAATTTTTACAAACTAAATCCCGGATAACTGCCTGTTTCCAGCCAGCACGTCGCTGCCGAAAAGTCAGCGCAATCATTTCTATCGCCGCCGTCAGTCTGCATTTTACCGCGTAACTTTACGCTTTCTAATCTAGTGTTAAGTTCAAAACCAGTGACCGCGGTGGAGGTTGCTGCTTTATAAGCGTAGAAATAAGGGTCAATGTTAGTCGGGTCAAGCGGCAAAACAGCGAATGGCGAACCACCGGTAATAGCAGAAAAATTAACATCTACCCATCCTGTTCCGTCAATTGCGGTTAAAGATCTCTCTCTACCGCAAACAACGGGAGTGGAACTACCAAAAACTTCTAAAGTGCTGGTAGCCGTACAAATTCCTCCATTTATGCATCCACCGGCTGCGCCACCTAAACATAAATTAGGCGAAGTAACATCGGTTAAATAAAAATTTATCGCGCCAGTGAGACTATCCATGTCAGCGATTCTTTTTGCATCCCTGGCTTGTTTCAGAAGTTCAGCTGGGTTTAAAGTCACCACAACAATGCCGGCCAAGACCGCTAAAATGGCGATAACGATTAAAAGCTCTATTAAAGTAAAGCCTTTTTTATTAGTTATCATTTGTTTAAATTGTTTATTGATTAATTTTAATTATTTAATTTTTAGAAATTATGTTCTCCGACCTTTTTTATAATTTTATTATATT
>CAZYZO010000002.1:35403-36591 GCA_964651905.1 uncultured Candidatus Saccharibacteria bacterium
AGTTTTGCTATATTAAATATAATTTACCAAATAAAAATCTTTTCAACAAGGGGTGTGAATAACTTACTTAATAAACTCTTTGATTTTTTTAACTAAATCGTCTAAAGAAGTTTTGGCTTTAATAAAGTATTCCACTGCCCCTAATTTTTCTCCCCTTTCTATATCAGTTTCCTGACCAAGATTGGAAATAATAACTATAGGAGTCTCTTTAATTTGAAGAATGGGATTGGAACGAATCTCTTCCATCACTTCAAAACCTGATTTTTTTGGAAGAATCAAATCTAAAAGAATGAGATTCGGTTTCTCATCTTTTAATAATTTGATCGCTTCTTCGCCGTCTTGTGCCAAAGACACCTCCAAGCCCTCTTTAAGAAGCCTGTTTTTCAACAGTGATGATAAAAAAATATCGTCTTCCACCAATAAAATTTTCGCCATATAAGGTTATTATATTACAAAACTTTCTTAAAGAAAACTTAAACTTTTCTGGTTACCCTCCTAAAGTACTCCTTAATTTTTACACGTTATAAACGTGAAAAAAAAATTTAATTGTTTTACGCACAGCTTCCGCTACGCGTGCCTTGTTACGACTTCGCCCTTCTTACCGAGCTCAGATTCGTCCCGATAAATCGGCACTTCCTCTGTTCCCGGCTCGCTTGGCGTGACGGGCGGTGAGTACAAGACTCGAGAACGTATTCACCGCGGCGCGATGATCCGCGATTACTAGCGATTCCGGCTTCATGCAGGCGAGTTTCAGCCTGCAATCTGAACTGAGACCGGTTTTGATGGGATTAGCTCCACGTTGCCGTTTAGCAACCCATTGTACCGGCCATTGTAACATGAGTGTGGCCCAGGGCATCAGAGGGCCATGCGGATTTGACGTCATCCCCATCTTCCTCCCAGTTAAACTGGGCAGTCCCCCGAGATACTTATAACTCGGAGCGAGGGTTGCGCTCGTTACCCCACTTAAGGGAACATTTCAAAACACGAGCTGACGACAACCATGCAGCACCTGTCCTGACCTCCTTGCGGATTTGCCGATTTTCACCGGCATAGAACGTCAAGATTTCAAGCCCTGGTAAGGTTTTTCGTTTGCTGTCGAATTAAACCTCATGTTCCACCGCTTGTGCGAGTCTCCGTCTATTCCTTTGAGTTTTAGCCTTGCGGCCGTACTTCCCAGGCGGTCCACTT
>CAZYZO010000003.1:0-12521 GCA_964651905.1 uncultured Candidatus Saccharibacteria bacterium
GAAATAAATTTTGACTATATCCGATTTCCGTCCGACGGAAATTTAGACGATTTATCGTTTCCAGTTTGGGATGAAAAAACTTTAGCAAGGACAATAATCAAAAATTTCTTTGAATATCTCAGAGAGCAATTGACGAATGAAAAAATTTCCGCGGATTTATTCGGCTTAGCCACGATTAATTCCGATGATTTGGGAATCGGCCAAGTCATTGAAAGCGCTTATCAATATTTTGATTTTGTCTGCCCGATGGTTTATCCTAGTCATTATGCTTCGGGATTTTTGGGATATAAAAATCCGGCTCTTTATCCTTATGAAGTCGTCAAGTATTCAATGGAAATGGCATTTCAAAGATTAAAAATCTGCGCATTAGGAAGTAGCGTAACTTCAACGATTTCAACTTCAACCACTTCAACGATTCCAACTACGAATTTTCCGAAATGTTTAATAAAATCTTCGGCGAAACTCCGACCTTGGCTTCAGAATTTTGATTTGGGCGCCGATTACACCGCTGAAATGATTAAAAAACAAATTCAGGCGGTTTATGACGCAGGCGTTGATGACGGCTGGATGCTTTGGGACCCGAAAAATATTTATACGAAGGGAGCATTAGAAACTAAATAACAAATTCCAAATTTCAAATAACAAATTATTTATGATTATGCCTAAGACAAAAAATTTATTAAAAATTAAACTTCCTTTCTGGTCAGTTTTTTTGGCTATTTTTATTTTAACGGCTGGTTTTGTAGTTTGGGCGATTTATTCCAGAGTTACTATTTTAAAATATGATTTTTCTCTACCAAGCAATGATGGAAGCGTTGTTTCTTTGGAATACGGCAGCCAGCCGATGCTTAGCAATACTGATTATTTTCAGAAAATAGTCAATAAATTAATTCGGGAAAAAGGCAGTTTTATAGAATTGGATTTGTCAGGGATGCAATTAAAAGTTTATATCGGCGGGTTGCTTGTGAAAACCGTTCCTGTTTTGGCAAAAGGAATGATAGGTTCTTGGTGGGAAACACCGGCTGGCATTTACAAAATTGAAACAAAAGAAACAAAACATTTTTCTTCCATCGGAAAAGTTTATATGCCATGGAGTATGGCTTTTCAGGGGAATTTTTTCATTCACGGCATACCGTATTATCCGAACGGAACAAAAGTTTCTTCGGCTTATTCCGGCGGCTGCATAAGATTGGCGGATAACGATGCTAAAGAGGTTTACGAAATTACTCAGACCGGAGAACCGGTTTTGGTATTTGAAAAAAATCTCGTTAAGGATGATTTCCAATATCAGAATAAAATTCCGGACGTAACCGCAAAAGATTATTTGGTGGCGGACTTGGACAATAATTTCGTTTTCTTTGAAAAATTTTCTAAGAATGCCGCAGCCGCGCCTTCAGCCGCCAAACTTATTACTTCGCTGGTGGCGATGGAATACATCAATTTAGACAAGAAAATAACGATTAAAAAGGAGATGCTTGCTTCTACGTCTATCCCGCGCTTGAAATCAGGCCAAAAAATTTCTCTGTATGACCTTTTGCATTTGCTTTTATTAGAATCATCAAACGAAGCGGCCGAAACGATTTCTTTACAATTGGGAAAAGAAAATTTAATTGAATTGATGAATCAAAAAACAAAAGCTATCGGAATGATAGATTCCAATTTCCAAGACGCTTCCGGAGTCGGGAACGGAAACATTGCTACTGCCGAAGACTTATTTACGCTTGCTAAATACATATACAAAAATAGAAGTTTTCTTTTTAAATTGACTGCCGGCAGTGTTGATTATTCTTTTTACGGCAAACCGGAAATTTCCGATTTGAAAAATTTTAACGTCATAGACAGGCAGGAATTTTTTGGAGGGGAGACGGGAAAATCCGAATTGGCAGGGGAGTCAATGGTTTCGGTTTTTGAAATTGAAAAAGACGAAAAGAAGAGGCCGGTTTCAATTATTATTTTAGAATCCGAAGACGCGGTTAACGATACGAAGACTATCTTTGATTACGTAAAAAACAGCTTTTTTTGATTACTTAAAAATAAATAAGGCGATGATTTTTTATCATCGCCTTAGTCTTGGTTTATTACAAAACATCCATTTTTCAGACAGCCATTTCGCTAAAGCTTGGTTATGACAACGAATAGTAATATTCCTTACTTTTACCCCAGTAAACTCAAAAGCTCTTATTGCTCCCTCTAAATAAGCCTTAACTTCTCTTTTGTATTTATAACGTCTACTGTTCTGCCAGAAAACTTTAGTATAGCTTTCAGTAAGCCTTTTCGAAATTACTATCGTATAGATTTTGCCACCATAACCCGTAGATTTTTTAAGCTTTCCAATATAAATTTCCATAATTATTTTCTTATTTGACAACCTTTTGGCCATATTTCTCCTCCTTATTTAGTTAGATTTTACAATTTTTCAATCTTATTAAAATTTTAAGGTCTCTAAAAAAATTATAAATTATTATTTTATAATTGTCAATTGTAAAATAAGAAACTGTTTTCTTTCGAAAAAGCAGTTTTTGGTTGCCAGTTTTAAGTTAAAATGATAAAATCATTTTATGATGAAATTTCAAGGGCTTTTATTAGCCGCAATTATTTTAATTTCTGTTTTTTTGGCTACGCCGCGAACCAGTCCTCAAAAACAAGAGGCAGAAAATCCTCAAAATTTTGTCAGTAATACGAAAACCGTATCAGAAAAAAGTTCTAATATATCAAATTCCGCATCAGCGATAAGCGTTATTTCAGAAAAGCAAACGATTAGTCCGAGCAAAACAGGAGGGGATGTTGAACAAATAACAGCTGTTCCAATACAAGTACAAACCAGCCAGCCGGAAATTTCCAGTCAGATTGTTTTAATAAAACTTTTAAATACCAATACATCCTTAAAAGAAATTAAAACCGGGGGTCGTTGGCCAATTGCTTCTTTGACAAAATTAATGACCGCGTTGATTGTTGTAGAAAATCTTGATTTAAATAAAGAAATCGAAATCAGTGAAAAAGCCGTTGAAAATCCCGGCACTATAGGAGATTTTAAAGCTGGCGAAGTTTATAAAGCGGAAGATTTATTGAAAGCGATGCTTATTTTATCAAGCAACGATGCGGCGGCAGCTTTAGCCGAATCATTTGGTGAAGAGCAATTTATTTCTTTAATGGAGCAAAAAGCCGCAAAACTTGGGATGACTGAAACAGAATTTTCTGACCCGACCGGCATTAATTGGCTTAATCAATCAACTGCCGAAGATTTATCAAAACTTGTTGATTATATTTTTTCTTACAAACCAAAAATTTTTAATTTTACGAAAGAACCGATAATTTCAATTTTAGAAATAAAAAGCGGCAAGCCGAGAGTTTATAAAAATATTAACGAGTTTGCCGGCCAAGATAATTTTCTCGGCGGCAAAACCGGTTTTATTGACGAATCAAAAGGAAATCTGATTTCATTATTCAGCGACCTTTATGATCGCGGACCGATTTTAATAATTATTTTAGGAAGTAATGATAGATTCGGAGATACAAGAACATTATTATGGTCATTACTCAAGTAGTCAGAATTTTAGTTTTAGGAGGAGTTAGCTTTTTTGTAGCGTTATTTTTTACGCCGATTTTCAGCCGATTTTTACAAAAACACAGATTAGGAAAACAAATCAGAACAAGTGAAATAACGCCGGTTTTCGCTAAATTTCATCAGAAAAAAGAAGGCGTGCCGACAATGGGAGGCGTAATTATCTGGGGGACGGTTTTGGCTTTGGCTTTAATATTTCTTATTTTTGACCGTTGGTTTGACGGATTTTTTAATTATTTAAACTTTGTTGATAGAGCTCAGACTTATTTGCCGTTAGCGGCTTTGGCTTTTGCCGCGGCCATCGGTTTAATAGATGATTTACTGGGAATTTTTAGAATCGGACCCAATGGCGGCGGTTTAAGGCTTTTACATAAATTATTGATTTATACCGCCATTGCGGCAGTCGGTGCCTGGTGGTTTTATTTCAAATTAGGCTTTACCACTTTATATATTCCATTTATAGGCAATATCCAAATTGACGGCTGGTATTTCCCGTTTTTTATGTTTGTGATTATTGCAGCTGCTTTTTCCGCCAATGAAACCGATGGCTTAGACGGTCTTTTGGGCGGCGTCTCGTTATTTTCTTTTTTAGCTTTGACGGTGGTAGCTTTTGTCTTACATCGTTATCATCTGGCGGCGTTTTCTTCAACGGTGGTCGGAGCGCTTTTGGCTTTTCTCTGGTTTAATATTTATCCGGCAAGATTTTTTATGGGCGACACCGGCTCTATGTCTTTGGGAATTACTTTGGGCGTGATGGCAATGCTGACTAACACTGCCCTATTATTACCTTTCTTTGCCGTGATTTTTATCATTGAATCTTTGTCAGTTCTTATTCAAGTAGTCAGTAAAAAATTATTCAAGAGAAAAATTTTTCTTTCCACGCCGATTCATCATCATTTTGAAGCCCGCGGCTGGCCGGAAAGCCAAGTCACGATGCGTTTCTGGATTATCTCCGCGGTTTTCGTCGCTTTAGGTTTGATGATTTTCTTTTTGGCAAGATACTTATTTGTTTAGAGTTTAAGGTTTATAATAATAGTATGCCTCTTCTTATTAAAAATGTTTCTCTTGTTGACGGCATTGGCCGACAGCCGGTCAAAGCCGATGTTTTGGTAAAAAACGACAGAATTTTTGCTATCGGCAGTTTTCCTAATTACAAAGCCAGCCAAGTGATTGATGGAATGGGAGCTTATTTAGCTCCGGGTTTCATTGATATAAATAACGATTCCGACCGGTATCTGACGATTTTTTCCAATCCTTCCCAAAAAGACTTTCTATTACAGGGGATAACCACGATTATCGGTGGCCAATGCGGTACTTCATTGGCGCCTTTGATGTACGGGTCCCTAGAAGCGATAAAAGATTGGGCGGATATAAGTTCCATTAATGTTAATTGGGGGACGGTTAAAGAATTTTTAAATTCATTATCAAAAAGACCGCTAGGAGTTAATTTCGGGACCTTGGTTGGTTATTCAACAATTAAAAGAGATTTAATCGGCGAAGATTTTCGGGATTTAACAAAAAATGAAATTAATGTTTTTAAGACGATTCTTGAAAGGTCTTTAAAAGAGGGCGCTTTTGGTTTATCAACCGGCTCGAGCTGTAAAGCCGGGATGGAAACACCTTATGATGAAATAAAAGCGATACTTTCCGTGGCTGCCAGCCGCGGCGTTTTATACACTACCCATCTTCGCGATGAAAAAAAAGGATTGCTTCTTTCCGTCAACGAAACCATAAATTTAGCCAAAGATTTAAAAATAAAAACTTTAATCAGCCATTTCCGACCGCTGATAGGATATAAAAAAGATTACGAGCAAGCTTTGGGATTGATTAGTGAAAATTTAAATATCAGCGATATTTATTTTGACATTTATCCTTTTTCTACCAGCACGGTGACGGTTTCAACTTTTCTTCCGACATGGGTTTTAAGAGACAAAAAAAGCATTAAAGAAAATTTAAAAAACCCTGAGATAAAAGAAAAAATCATCAAAGAATTCCCGCGATTTAAGGGAAAAGAAATTTTGATTTCTTACGCGCCCAGGCATCAATATTTGGTTGGGAAATCTCTGAAAGAATTTTCCGACAACAGAAATTTAGAAATCAACGAAGGATTAATCGCCTTGATGGAATTAACCGATTTTCAGGCAGTGGTTTTTTATAAAAACATCAGTCCGCTCGGCATTAAAGAAGCGATAAAACACAGTCAGGCGATAATTGCCTCAAATGCAGCGGCCTTTCCCGACAATTTTAAAGTTTTAAAGCCGGAACGGGCGACAAAAACTTTTCCGAAATTTTTGGAAATGGTTGAGAAAGCCGTGTCTCTCGGCAGGCAGAGTTTAATGCCGATTGAAGAAGCAGTTAAAAAAATTACCTCCTTGCCGGCGAAAATTTTAGGAATCAAAGACAGGGGAGTGATAAGAGACGGCAATTTTGCCGACCTGACTATTTTCAAAGACGGGAAAATAAATGCCGTGATTGTCAATGGGAAAATCGCCGTGAAAAACGGAGAATTTCAAAATGTTTTAGGAGGAAAAGTATTAAGGAGAGAATAATTTTATGAAACTTCGTTCTACCCGTCATCTGGATTATGCTTTTTTATTTTGCGTGATTTTTTTGACGATTTTTGGATTGGTAATGCTTTCCAGCGCTTCTTTTGATTTAGGAAAAAAGAAATTCGACGATTCTTATTATTATTTGAAACACCAGCTCTTGGTGGGCTTGCTTTTCGGCGGTATCGGTTTTCTATTTGCTTCTTTTTTTTATTATCGCCATTGGGAAAAATTAGCTTTCATTTTATTGCTTATCAATATCCTGCTTTTGATTTTAGTTTTCGTCCCGTCTTTAAGCTATCGGTCAGGCTCAGCCGCGCGTTGGCTGCAATTGGGACCGTTTTCTTTTCAGCCAGCCGAGCTTTTAAAATTTACTTTCATTATTTATTTAGCGGCTTGGTTGAGTAAAAAAAAAGAAAGACGAATAAGTTTTTTAAAAGGCCTTTTGCCTTTTTTAATTATTTCCGCGGCCATCGCTTTTTTAATTTTAAAACAGCCGGCTACAACCACGCTTTTAATTGTTTTGGCTTCCGGATTTTTTGTTTATTTTATCAGCGGCGCCAAAATGAAATATGTTATTTTGATTTTTTTAATTGGATTGATCCTTTTTTCAGTCGTAATTTATAAAAGCAGCTATCGGAATGAAAGAATAGAAGCATTTATTGATAAAATTTTAAAAAGAGATGTTGATATTCTCGGGAAAGATTATCATTTGAATCAGTCGTTGGTAGCTATTGGTAGCGGAAAAATCTGGGGCGTCGGCTACGGCAATTCAATCATTAAATACCGGTCTTTACCTGAGACGGTGGGGGATTCCATTTTTTCCGTTATTGCCGAAGAATTGGGTTTTATAGGAAGTTTGGTTTTGATAGGAGCCTATGCAACGCTTTTTTACAGGGGCTTTAAAATCGCTAAAAAAACAAAAGATGAATTTGCCAGGTTAACTGTTGTTGGTTTAAGCTCGGTGGTTTGTCTGCAAGTTTTTATTCATATCGGAGCCAATACCGGACTTCTGCCCTTTACCGGCGTACCATTGCCGTTTATCAGCTACGGCGGCACGGCTTTGGCGGTTCTTTTGACGATGATGGGCGTGATTGTTAATATAAGCAAATACAATTAAAATGCTTCGTATATTATTTACTGGTGGCGGAACAGGCGGACACATTTATCCCATCGTTGCCGTTGCCGAAGAATTAAAAAGAATATCCAGAGAAAAAAGAATGGAAACCGAATTCCGTTATTTTGGAGCGCCGGGTCAATACTTTAATCTTTTGGAAGTTTCCGGCATCAGAGTCATACCCGTTATTTCTTCCAAGCTTCGCCGGTATTTTGACATCAGAAATTTTTTTGACGGCTTTAAATTTATTTTCAGCTTAATTCAGTGTCTTTGGAAAATTTTGTGGTTTATGCCTGACGTAGCTTTTTCTAAAGGCGGGCCGGGCGCTTTGGCGGTGCTTTTAATTTGCCGGTTTTATCGGATACCGATTATTATTCATGAGTCCGATTCCATCCCGGGCCTAACCAATTTAATTTCCGCCAGATGGGCGAAAAGAATCGGTTTATCTTTTGCTTCGGCGATTGATTATTTCCGAACGAATAAAAATTTTGACGAGACAAAATTTGCTTTAATTGGCCATCCGGCAAGAAAAATATTTTTTGAACCCGGCGACGATCCGGAACTCGCCAAAAAAATGTTGGGATTTAATATCAACAATTCTTTGATTCTTTTCATCGGCGGCTCCCAAGGCGCGACAGCAATCAATAATTTCGTTTTGGATTCAATAGGGGATTTACTGAAAGATTATCAAGTGCTTCATCAAACCGGCATAAATAATTTCAATCAGATTCAGAAAGAATGGCAGTTCATCAGCCGCGATATGCCAGAAGATGAAAAATTCCGCTATAAAGCAGTCCCTTATTTGGAAGAGAAGGATTTAAAAGAAGCGATTTTGGCTGCTGATTTAGTGGTTTCCCGGGCTGGCGCTGGCAGTATTTTTGAACTGGCGGCAATGGGTGAACCATCAATTTTAGTTCCTTTGCCGGAAGCGGCTGGCGATCATCAGGTTAAAAACGCTTATGAATATAGTAAAAACGGGGCGGCGGTGGTGGTTGAACAAACCAATCTAAGACCTCATCTTTTTTTGGTTCAAGCCCAAAAGTTTTTTGGCAATCCTGAATTATTAAAACAAATGTCTGAAGCCGCCAAAAATTTCTCCAAACCTGAAGCGGCGAAAAGATTAGCGGAAGAGATTTTGAAATTGACTTCTTAAAAATAAAAAAGCCTACTCGGTATTAAATACCTTTCGGCTTTTTAACTATTACTTCATTGGCTATTTAACGGAAAATTGACTTGAATAGGCCAATCATTGCTCTTTGTCGTTATAACCGCATAAAGAATATTGTTGTCCATAAGTTCTTGAGTTTGCGGTGTCGTAGAATTATTCCATTCTCTCCAGCGGAACTTAATAGTTGGTATTGTTGCGTTTTCATCTATTTTAACACGAATTTTTTCAAGCGGAAGAGATGAAATTGCATAAGTGCCGTCATTCATTTCCCAAGCAAATTTTACTGATACTATTGTTTTTGTTGATCCGTATAAATCACCTATACATAAAAAGAAACTACCAGAAATTTCTGAATTAGTACCTGTTTGCTGTATCATTTTGCGTAATTTATGTTCACCTTTCAAGATTGGTTCTGCCTGTGAGATATAAGGCTGCGAGACATGCGAGTTTTCTTCACGGCTAACACAGCCAACGACGAAAATTCCGACCAATAAAACTAAAGTTACAATAACTCGGTTCATAATTACCTCCTTTTGGAGTTTTATAAGTTCACTTTATAATATTCTGAATTCAATTAAGCGGCGGAGAGCTAAACAAGCCATAATGCCAATTATTAGCAGTGTAGAGCCAGTAATTAATCTTGGTTTTTTTGGCCTTTTTTTGTCGAAAAGTATTTCTAATCCTGTTAAAACGCCAAATAATCCAATCATTAATAGAATTATTACTGCAAACAACCATAAAATTAAGACATTAAATATATCCACAACTCCTCCTTTTATTTTGATTTTAACAGAGTAAATATATTATTTACTCAAAAGTCTATTATTAGCGTATAGCATATTTAATTTATTGTCAAACCTCATATATCCTTGCCAAATTTTAATAAATATGATATATTAAATTAGATAATAGTGGTATTTTAAAATAAGAATAAGGAAAAAAATGTCTGAAATTTGGAAAGATTATCTTTTATTGTAATAAACAAAACCTTAAAAGGAGGTGAAAGATGAAAAAGAGAATGAAAAAGAGTAAGGAAGAAGTAAATTATACAGAATTTGGGAGTCTAGACCGTTGCTGTCTTGAATGCATAAAAAAAAGCGTTCATGGATGTAGTGTAGTAAAGGGAAAAATAGAGCCTCGTGCATGTTGTGATGAGTTTGATGGAGGAGAAAAAGAATATCTTCGTGGTATAGATGCGCTAGAAAATATGTAGATTATAGAAAACCTTAACTTTAGTAATATAAAGGAGGTGAAAGATGTCTTGGGGCAAAAAGAGTTGGAAAATAAAGAGTTGGGACATGGAAGAAAAATGTCACTGGATTTTAGTCGCGTGCGTTGCTTTAGCTATATTAATCTCTGTTTTTTCTCTTAAAACACTTTTTTAAAAGGAGGCAGAAATGTCACGTCGTCGCTTTAGCAGGTCTAAAAAAAGTCGGAGTTTGGATGAAAGACAGCAAGAAATTTTCTGGCTTGTAAGCGGAATTTTAATCGCGAGTCTTACTATTGTAGCGTATATCCTTTCAGTGCTTGCAGAGAAACCTTAAAAGAACCATCTAAATTACTTATTTTTAATAAATAAATGCTTATCAGTTTTTATAGCTGATAAGCATTTTTTATTGTATAATATTTTAATGATTGATGATCCAAAAATTGAAGCTCGTGTTCGTTTTGCGCCTTCGCCAACCGGCTCTTTTCATGTTGGCAGTGTTAGAACCGCTCTTTTTAATTGGCTTTTTGTCAGGAACCAGGATGGCAAATTTATTTTACGAATTGAAGACACTGATATAGAACGGTCAAAAAAGGAGCATGAAATCGATATTTTTGAAAGTCTTAAATGGCTGGGTTTAGACTGGGATGAGGGTCCTGGGAGGGGTGATTTGGGGCCTTACAGACAATCTGAGAGGCTTTCTATCTATGAGGGGTATTTATCACGGCTCTTGGCGGAAAACAAGGCTTATTGGTGTTTTTGCAGTAAAGAAGACTTGGAAATAGAACGTCAAGCTATGCTTTCTCAAGGACTGGCGCCAAAATATAGCGGAAAATGCGGTAAAATATCGCCAGAAGAGGCGGAAAACCGCTTAAAATCAGGAGAAAAAGCCGTAATCCGCTTTAGAACGCCTCAAACTGAGATTAATTTTACGGATATAATCCGTGGTCCTATAAAATTTGATTCTTCTTTATTGGGAGATATTATTATCGCTAAAAGTTTAAAAGAGCCGCTGTTTAGTTTTGCCGGAACGATTGACGATGCCGAAATGAAAATCACTCATGTTATCAGGGGAGAGGACCATATTTCCAATACGCCAAAACAGATTTTAATTCAAAAAGCGCTGGGTTTTCCGGAACCGAAATACGCTCATTTGCCGTTGATTTTATCAATGGACCGGAGTAAGTTATCCAAACGTTATCTTGAAACTTCACTTCTCGAATATAAAAAGGCCGGCTATTTACCAGAGGCGATGGTTAATTTTATTGCTTTTTTGGGCTGGCATCCAAAAGACAACAAGGATATTATGAGTAGAGAAGAATTGATTAAAGAATTTGATTTGAAAAGAGTCCAAAAAGCCGGAGCGGTTTTTAATCAAAGCAAGCTTGATTGGTTAAACAGCCAATACATCAAAAAAATTAATATCAAAGAAATCAAAGAAACAATGGAAAATTTTATTCCCATGGAATGGTCGAAGAACGAAATTTTACTGCTTAAAGCGTTCAATTTGGAAAAAGAGCGGATAAATACGCTCGCGGATTTCAAAGAATTAGCGGATTTCTTTTTTGATTTACCGGATTACAAGCCCGAACTTTTAAAATGGAAAGAAATGGAAGAAGAAAAAGTTGTTTCTAATTTAAAAATTTTGGTTGATGAAATAGAAAAGATGAATGAGAAAGATTTTAGTCTGAGAAAAATTGAAAATAAAATTATGCCCTTGACCGAAGCTTTGGGAAAAGGAGAATTACTTTGGCCGTTGAGAGCCGCGCTTTCGGGCAAAGACGCTTCGCCCAGCCCATTTGAAATAATGGATGCCTTAGGCAAAGAAGAAACCTTGAAAAGGTTAAAAGTCGCCATTAAAAAATTAACTTAATTCTATGTTTGATTTTTCTCATTTAGTTCAAGAAATTAATGATTTTTTCGAGCAGCCGTGGGTTAAAGAGGGGATTCAGGCAATAATTAGAGTATTCGGGAAAATTAGTTTATGGTTTAAAACTCAGTTCGGTCCTAGTTTGATTGACATTTTGAAATCAGGCGGCCGGATGACGATTTTAGCCTTAGAAAAAGTCCTTGAGGGGCTGAAGAGGATAGTGAAATAAGCATATAAAATAAGATTAAGATGTGTCGCGAAATAACTCTTTTGCGACAGGACTTAATAACTATATATAGAATCAGAGGTTTATTAAAGACTACTAAATGAATAAGTTAAAGGTTCATCTTATAGGTATTGGCGGTATCGGGACCAGCGCTTTAGCTCGCTGGTTTTTAAGTCAAAGATATAAAGTGTCAGGTTCGGACACTACCGCCTCCCCTATTATTCAGCAATTAAAAAAGGAAGGAATTAGGGTAGTTATAGGTCATAAGCCCGAAAACCTTAAAAAAGAGACAAATTTGGTGGTTTACAGTGCCGCGGTTCCTTTGGATAATCCGGAAATTAAAAAAGCTAAAAAATCAGGAATTCCGATAAAATCTTATAGTCAAGCTATCGGAGATTTAACTAAAAAATATAAAACCATCGCAATTGCCGGCGCTCACGGAAAAAGCACTTCTACTGCTTTACTCTCTCTCGTTCTTATAAAAGCCGGCTTTAATCCCACGGTAATTGTCGGTACAAAGCTGAATGAATTTAAAGATTCTAATTTTCGGAAAGGCAAAAGTAATTATTTAATTTTAGAAGCGGATGAATATCATCAATCTTTTTTAACCTACTCCCCTCTTGCCGCCATTATTACCAACATTGACCGGGAACATCTGGATTTTTATAAAAATCTATCTGCTATTAAAAATGCTTTTTTAAAATTTATCGGCAATATTCAGCCGGGTGGAATTTTGGTTCTTAACAAAGACGATAAAAATTTATTCAGTTTGAAAAATAAAATTAAAAAAATCTCTGAGAAAAATAAATTAAAATTAAATTGGTA
>CAZYZO010000003.1:12621-14789 GCA_964651905.1 uncultured Candidatus Saccharibacteria bacterium
TATAAAAGAATAAAAAACATCTTGAAAATTCCGGGTGAGCATAATATTTCTAACGCTATGGCAGTTTATGTTTTGGCTAAGGCATTAGGCGTTAAAGATAAAGCCATTTTAAGGGCTTTAAATCAATATCGCGGCGCTTGGCGAAGAATGGAGCGCCGTGGCAAATTAAGAATTAAGAATGAAGAATTAAGAATTCCTGTTTACGACGACTACGCACATCACCCGACTGAAATCAAAGCTACGCTTTTGGCTTTCCGGCAGAAATTTTCCCAGTCAAAAATAATTTGCGTTTTCCAGCCGCATCAAAATCAAAGATTAAAAATTTTATTCAAGGAATTTATTAGTGCTTTTAACGATGCCGATATTTTAATTTTATTACCTGTCCACCGTGTTATTGGCCGCGATAAAATAAATAAAAAATATACCGCCGAAAAACTCGCTTCAATTATCAAGAAACGCAACTCCAAAATACAAGTATTTTATCTCAAAAATCCGAAAAAATTGAAAGATCTAATTAGAAAAATTCTATTTTCTAAATTCTATTTTTTAAATTCTTCGATTATCGTGATGATGGGCGCCGGCGACATTTACAAAATGACAAAAAATCTGATAGAATATTGAAGTTAATATGTTTTATTCCAATCTTAAACACTTTAAGAGTATGTCCGGTTATGAAATTGACGGGGTTTGGTTTCCGCGGGTCACAAAAATCATTGAAATTAAATCCAAGCCGGCTTTGTATCGTTTTTATGCGGAAATGAGCAATTTTGCCGCAAGCGAAGCGGTCAAGAAAAATTCCGCTAATGAAGGTACAAAAATTCATGAAGTAGTTGAGGATATTTTAATGGGTAAATCCCCTACTATTGACGCTTCCATTAAACCGGCAATTGATGCTTTTTTAAAAAAATTGGAAGAGAATCATATCCAAGCTGATAAAGATTTTATTGAAAAACAAGTAATTAATCAGGATGAAAGATATGCCGGTACGGTTGATGCTTTAGCTTTAATTGGCGGAAAATTCGGCGTTTTAGACATTAAAACTTCTCAAGCGATTTATAAAGATTATAATTTACAGACCGCCGCTTACACGGCCGCGCTTCAGAAAGAAATCAAACAAATACAAACCCGCTGGATTTTGAGAATCGACCAGATTAAAACTTGTTTGAAATGCGGAGCGACTTTGCGAGAAAAAGGCGGCCGGAAAAAAATAAAATTGCCTTGGAAAAACGGCAGCTATGATAAAAAAGCGGAAAAATGCGAACACGAATGGTCAGCGCTCAAAGGAGATGTTGAATTAAAAGAATTTCCTTATTGGCAAGGAGATTACCAGGCATTTTTAGGCGCCAAGAAACTTTGGGAATGGGAAAATGATTATTGGCTGAAACAAGCGGGATATTTGTAAAAAAACAGCCCGCAAGGTTTTTATCCTTAAACGGGCTTTTATTATTTCGTAGTTCCTACGGCTTTATTTTCTTAAATCATAGTAATATTCTTTTCCATTCTTTATAAGAACCACAGTAACTATCGGATCATTTGATTCAGTTTGAGTAACAAGACCTATCGATAGTTCTTCACCTGATTCGGTTATGACCCTGTAAGGGTAATAACGATTTTGTCTTCTTTCGAGATTTTTTGTGTCATCACAGGCACACATCGAAATTAAAATTATTACTACCAAATAACCCACAAAGATTATTCTTTTCATTTCTTTCCTCCTTTTTAGGTTAATGATTTTAAGCTATCAGCTCAAATCATTTTTATAAATCTTCTAGAGTTCTACCCTTTCTTTTCAGATACATTTTCAGTATATACAGGATTATTATATAAATTACCGCTACACAAACAAGATAACTCCCGATAAATTCTGCTATTCCTAATAATATCATTATCCAATTACTTGAATAGCCGTGCGAGCAACCTACTCTTTTTAGCGGCTCAAAAATCATTGTTAGAGGAAATGCAACGAATAGCCAGAGATAAAACGACAATATACAAGCTGCTGTAAGAATTATTAATCTAGAAAAACAAACTGATTTATTCATTTTACTCTCCTTTTTTAAAGAACAAACATCTCCAATGAGATATCTGTTCTTTTTTGGTTATTGGTTAATAGATACAGATACCTCAACTTATATTATAATGTTACCATACTTTTCTTAATTTGTCAA
>CAZYZO010000003.1:14889-15951 GCA_964651905.1 uncultured Candidatus Saccharibacteria bacterium
GTATTGGTTCCATTTCTCGTAAAGTTCTTTGGTTGCCACTAAGTCGCCGTAATTGTATTCGGCTATTTTTAAAAGTTTTCCTTCCTGATAAAGTTTTTTAACGTCTTCGCCGGTGATTCCACTTTCTTTCGGGCTTTTAATGCCGAAAGCTTTTGACCAGAAGTGAAGATTGAATTTTCTTCGGGTGGCGCCATAAAAAGTCAATTGGTCAAAAAGGTCAATGTGGCTGGCGTCGTATTTTTGAGAATTCAAATAACGGTTGCTCATTAAATTCTTGCTTGGTTTTACGCCCAAAATAGCCGAACGAATCATCAAAAAAGGCACATCAAAAGACCGGCCATTAAAAGAAATAAAGCAATTATAGGATTTTGCCGTTTCCCAGAATTTTTCCAAAATTTCTTTTTCCGTGCCTGTTTCGATTATAATCCCCTCTTTCAAAGTATTCTGAATTCTTAATTCTGAATTCTTAATTGTTAAATATATTATTCCTTTATTCGTATCCGGATTTAAAACGCCAATAGCCACAATTTCGCCGGTTAAAGGATAAAAACCGAGCTGTTCTTTTATTTCTTCTTGTTTTTTATCGTCTTCGGCGTATTTAAGAAAATATTCTTGAGAAATTTTATCCAGAGTTTCAAAATCAGCGCCGATGGTTTCAATATCAAAAACGAGCTTAGATGTGATTGACATATAGGAAATTATAGCTTAAAATCTGATAAATAGCGAATATTCTAAAATTTAAATAAAAATGGCACATACTAAAGCCGGTGGTTCAACTAAATTAGGACGAGAATCAGCATCTAAACGGTTGGGAGTGAAAAAATATGACGGTCAGCAAGTTAATGCGGGCGAAATTTTGATTCGTCAAAGAGGCACCAAATACCTTCCCGGGCTTAATGTCAAAAAAGGCAAAGATGATACTCTTTACGCTTTTAAAAAGGGAGTGGTAAAATTTTTATCAAAAAGAAAAATTCGTTTTGACGGCAATAAACGTCACATTAAGGTAGTGACGGTTCAGCCGATAGAGGTTTCACGATAATTTTTAAATTCGCCGTCACTCCC
>CAZYZO010000003.1:16051-32625 GCA_964651905.1 uncultured Candidatus Saccharibacteria bacterium
TGACGGTTCAGCCGATAGAGGTTTCACGATAATTTTTAAATTCGCCGTCACTCCCTGCCTGCCGGCAGGCAGGCCCTTACCCAAATCAATTTTAATTTGGTATTCGCCAAGTTTTTTTATTGGTTTTTCTAAAATAATTTTTAGATGGTTAAGAAATTCTGAAAATTGACTATCCGCCCCAAGATTCTCCATTATTTTATTTTTAATGTCGCTTTCATTAATGGAAGCGAACATTTCTTGTTTGTTCCCCACTTCCACTTTGAATTCAACTTCTATTTCTTCAATTTCTTTCTTGATTTGATTAAACTGAGCTTTAATTTTTTCTTCTTTCTTAGCTGAAATTATTTTTTGAGCTTCCAGCTCTTTTAGATTTTTAGGACTTACGGGCTTAGCTAAATTTTTAGGAATCAAAAAATTTCGGGCATAACCGTCGCTGACCATCTTAACATCGGATTTATTTCCCAATCCTTTTATATTAGAAAGCAAGATTATTTTCATATTTATTTCTTATATATTTAGGAAATCAAGGTCAAAGAGTGTTTTTTGAGTACTTTCTATTTTTGGTTTTATTATTTCAAGCGCCTTATCAAATTGAGGATCGCGGCTGTTTTTAATGTCATCTTCAGTCAATTTAATTTCATAATCCGGTACTAAGCCGTTTTCTTCAATTAATTTGCCACTGGGCATAAGCCAATGGGCAACCGTTATTTTCATGGAAGAATTGTCCGTTAAAGGCACGATTTCTTGGACTGTTCCTTTTCCGAAGGTTTTTTCGCCAATCAATTCTATTTTTCGGTTATCTCTCAAAGCGCCGGCTAAAATTTCTGAAGCTGAGGCCGAACCGCCGTTAACTAAAATCACAATCGGTAAATCTTTGAAAACGCCGTTTCCCGAGGCTTTGAATTGTTGTTTTTGTCCGGAAGCAAATTCTTCGGAGACCACCAATTCACCCGGTTTTAAAAACCAGCCGGCGATATTAACGGATGTTTCTAAATAGCCGCCCGGGTTATCTCTCAAATCAAGAATAATTCCTTTGGGATTTTGAGAATAGATGGAAGCGGCTGCCTGATAAAAATTAAAATCGACATTTTGATAAAAATTATAGAGCTGGATGTAGGCAATTCCGTTGTCAAGCATTTTCCAATCAAGGCTGGGAATTTCAATAATTTCTCTGGTGATGGTGATATCTTTTGGTTCTGACCAACTGTCGCGCATTATTGTTAAGGTTACTGGCGTTCCAACCTTGCCTCTAATTAAATCCACTGCTTGATCAGTGTTGAAACCGACGGTTGAAATTTCATCAACTTCTAAAATTTTGTCTCCGGCCCGAAGCCCGGCTTTTTCAGCAGGCGTATCTTTTAACGGCGAAACAACTTGAAGCTGATTGTCACGGACATCAATTTCAATACCAACTCCTCCGAAAGAGCCTTGAACATTTTCTTGGAATTTTTTTGCTTCAGAGGGCGGGAAAAAATTAGTGTTTGGATCTTCCAAACTGTTAACCAAGCCGGAGATCGCTCCATAGACCAGCTCCTGGTCGTCAAAATTTTGATTAACATATTTGTCTTTTAATTTTTCCCAAGCTTCCCAGAAAATAGAAAAATCAATATTTTTTGGCTGTCCTTTTTCAAAATTGGAAACGCCTTGAATAGTTATTGTTTTTGGAGTTTCTGTTCCTTTTTGATATCCCAAATAAAAACCGGCATCCATTGCCGTCGCAATCACAACAACCCCGAGGAGAATTAATAATTTGTTTTTTATATTTTTATTCATGTTTAATATATTTTTTTGCATGGCTAAAATGCTATTCTATCATATCTATTTTTTGAAATCCATTTTTTCCAAAATAGCATATTCAGCGCCGGTTCTAAAAAGTTTTGATTCCATTAAATCAATTGATTGAGCAGTAAATTTCAAACTTTCCACTTCATAATTTTTTAGTTCCTGGTGTTTTTGCGGAAAAAAACGAGCTAAAGTAAGATGTGCGTTAAATTGACGATTCTCTTGATGGAAGTTAATGCCGTTCTTAATCAAAGAAAAATCTAAATTATTTTTTATTTCGGTTAGTCTCAATGATGTTTTTTTGGTCCCGACAATCCAAATCATTCGTGAAATTTTATTGGGCGGTCCGAAAATTATTTTTTCAAATTCAACCGGGAATGGTTTTGTATCCAACACTGTTGATTTTATTGATTCCAATATTGGTTCAATCAGTTCATCCGGCTGACTGCCCAAAAAAGTCAGGGTCAGATGCCAATTTTTTTCGGCTAACCAGCGGAAACCCTCTTGTCGGGAAAATTTTCTTTCGGAATTAATCAATTCAATTAGTCGGCTGATTTCCCTTTTAATTTCCGGAGGTAAATTTATGGCGA
Source organism: uncultured Candidatus Saccharibacteria bacterium (assembly GCA_964651905.1). Lineage (GTDB taxonomy): Bacteria > Patescibacteriota > Minisyncoccia > UBA6257 > UBA9933 > CAZYZO01. Next base: position 18,424 of record CAZYZO010000003.1, read on the forward strand.
TGAAAAGCCGCTTCATAATATGTTATATTTTTGATATATCAGACTTTAGTCTGCTATAATTTATTATTATATCACAACTTTTATGACTAAAACCTACAAACGATATCGAAAAGGAATCAGGGCAGTTATATATAAAAAAAGCAAAAAAGGTCTTTTGTTTTTAGTTTTGCATCGGGTTAAAAGATGGCGAGGTTATGAATTATTAAAAGGCGGAAAATTAAGCAAAGAGACTTTTCTTCAAGCTTTAAAAAGAGAAATTAAAGAAGAAACCGCTTGCCGCGCTCAAAACATCAAAAAATTGTCAATTATAGAAAAGTTCGATTATCCGTTAATCCACCAGCCGATTTTTAAAAGAAAAAGCTGTATTTTGGTTTGTTATATTTGTGAAATCAGCTGTTCACAAGACATAAAACTCGGCGACGAACACGATGGTTATAAATGGCTGGATTTTAAAAAAGCATTAAAAATTTTAACCCATAAAAGCACTAAAAAAGTTTTAAGATACGCAAATTCTTATTTAAAAAATGCTTAATAAAAGAGAATATTTTAAGACTTTAAAAGAGCGGTCAAAAACCAGTCATGTTTATAAAAGATTTCAATTAACCGGCTTAGTCATTTCCCAGCTTTTAAACGACGAGAAACACAAATCGCTTTATATCAAATTGGCAAAAAAACATAATAATGATAAATTAATAGCCATAGCAAAAGACATTAGCGAAAGGAAACGTATTGAGAATAAGGGAGCTTATTTTATGACGGTTCTTCAGAGATTAAATAAAAAACGTAAAAAATAACAATGGATATTTTAATTATCAACAACAAAAAAGAAGAAAAGTTTTTAAGACAGAGAACGCCGACTTTTGATTTTTCAAAATTTTCCAAAAAAGAAATTTTTGGATTGATTAAATTATTAAGAGAAAAAATGAAAGAAGCGGACGGTATTGGACTGAGTGCCAATCAGCTGGGATTAAGCCATAGAGTTTTTGTTGCCATGCTTCCTTCAAAAGACGGTCGGATGAAATTTTACTCGGTTTTTAATCCGGAAATAGAGAAAATTTCCAAAGGAAAAGAATTATTAACTGAAGGTTGTTTGAGCGTACCTGATATCTTAGGTGACGTTGAAAGGCCGGAAAAAGCGACGATTGTCGGGTTTGACAAGAACGGCAGGAAAATAAAAATAAAGAGCTGGGGGTTGTTAGCAAGGGTTTTTCAGCACGAGATTGATCACTTGAACGGAGTTCTTTTTATTGATAAAGCAAAAAAGATTTATAAAGACATCCCAGGGCAAAGCTACAAGATTTAATAATTATTTTAGAAATTTATGCGATATATTTTTTTTGGAACGCCGGAATTTGCGGCGATAATTTTAGAAAAAATTATTAAAGCCGATTGCCTGCCCGAGGCGGTTATTTGTAACCCTGACAGACCGGTTGGCCGAAAAAAAATTATCACTCCCCCGTCGACCAAAATCTTGGCTCAAAAATATAATATTCCGGTTTTACAGCCGGAAAAACTAGATTCAAATTTTAGGATTCAAATTTCAAGTTTTAAGCCGGATCTGATAGTAGTTACCGCTTATTCGCAAATTATTCCCAAAGAAATTTTGGATATTCCTCAAATTGGCGCTATTGGCATCCATCCATCGCTTTTGCCGAAATATCGCGGTTCTTCCCCTATTCAAACCGCAATTTTAAATGGCGATAAAGAAACAGGCATTAGTTTGTATTTAATGGACGAAAAAATTGATCACGGCAAAATTTTTGCGCAGGAAAAAAAAGAAATAGATAAATTAAATTATATTGAGTTGGCTAAAGAACTTGCCGAGCTTGGCGGCAAAATGTTATCAACTTTACTTTTATTAATGGGAGCAAGAGAAATCAAATCAAAAATTGATTTATTTAAAGTTAATCTGACCGACTTAAGAGAACAGGACCACAAACAAGCCACTTATACAAAAAAATTTGCAACCCAGGACGGTTTTATCGATTTAAAAAAAGATAAAGCAGAAATTATTGAAAGAAAAATCCGGGCGTTAAATCCCGAGCCCGGCGTATTCACTTTTATCAATGGCAAAAGAACGAAACTTTTAGAAGCGGAAATTAAAGACCAAAAATTAATAATTACTAAAATTCAAACTGAAGGCAAAAAACCGCAAAAAGTTCGATAGTAATTTAAAAACTGACTTTTTCCGCTAAATTAAAGGCTTTTACATTAATATCTAAGTATTTTTTTGGGATTGATTCTTTAATTGCTTTTAAAATTGATTTTGGTTTTACCGGGATTAAATTTTTAAAAGAAGCGAAGGAAATCAAGAATATGCTTGAGACTATTTCCTTCCCAAGTTTTTCTTTCATTATTTTTGAAGCGGGAATAAAAATTATTCTTTTAGAAAAGCCATTGATTATTTTTTTAATCTTGTCGTTGCTGGGATTGAAATTGGGAAGAGACGGCGAAGGGACCAAGCAATCGTTTATTAAAAATATGGTTCCTTTTGACTTTGAAGCAAAATAAAGACTGGGAAACACCTCTCGTTTTTCTAAAACTAAGATTAAATCAGTCTCTCCCCTATTGATTAAAGGAGAATAGATATTTTTGCCCATTCTTAAATGAATAACTACTGAGCCTCCTCTTTGAGAAAGGCCGTGCAATTCCGACATTTTAATTTCTTTTTTCTCCAAAAAAATTGCTTTTGCCAAAATCCTTCCGGCCGTAATTAGACCTTGTCCTCCGGTACCGGCAATAATAATATTAAAATTTTTGTTTATTTTATTCTGGCGCATGGATGGCGGGCAATAATTACCGAAACTTCGTTTTTAATTAAAAATTTTTTCACCGTAGCGACCATTTTTTTGAAGTCTTTTGTCGGGTCGATTATTTCAAGATGTTTGACGCCGCAAGCCCGAATAATATTCTCAATTTTTATGCCGTCGGGTTTGGCTGGCGCTCCGGGATGAGGCTGAAGACCGGTCATCGCCGTGGTTTGATTATTCATTAAAATAATCAGAGGATTTGATTTATTAAAAACAGTGTTTATTAGAGCGGGAATTCCCGAATGGAAAAAAGTAGAATCGCCGATAAAAGCAATTACTTTTTGCTTATTGGTTGCTTTTTCAATTCCATGGGCGATGCCGATGGAAGAACTCATACATAAAAGATAATCTTGCATATTATAAGGAGGAAGTCCTCCTAACATATAGCAGCCAATATCTCCGCCGAAAATAATTTTTTTTGAGTTGATGGCTTGTTTCACCGCTTCAAAGACCGACCAATAAGGGCAGCCCGGACAAAAAATGGGTTTTCTTTTGGGGAAATTCGGAATTTTTGGCTGAATAATATTTATTTTTTTACCGTTGAATTTTGCCAGTGCTCTTGAGATATCCTCGGGTTTTAGCTCTCCTGTTTCCGATAATAAATTTTTTCCGAAAATTTTTAAATTGGAATTTGTTTCTTTGGCTAAAATTTTAATTTCTTTTTCTAGGAATGGTTCAAGCTCTTCCACGATTAAAACCTTATTCAGATTTTTTATAAAATTTTTAATCTTTTTTTCCGGTAGAGGGTAAAAAAATCCGAGTTTTAAAACTGGCAGATTTAAATTAAGTTCTTTTAAATTTTCTCTTACGTACAAGTAGGAAGTGCCAGACGTAATAATACCGGCTTTACGGCTTTCAAATTTTTGATTAATAAAATTTATTCGGCTTTTTTCGGAAAAATTTTTAATTTTTTCAATTTTTTCCAGCAATTCCTTTTTCATTTCAAGCACTCTAGGCGGCAAGGTAACAAACTGATGAGGATTTTTGATAAATTTTCCTTTTAGTAATTTATTTTTACTTTTCTCTGTCTGCCGATAGGCAGAGGTTTTTTGGCAATTGACTGTTTGAATTTGGTGAGCCACTCTGGTTGTCGTTCTAATGAGCACCGGAATTTTAAATTTTTCTGACAGTTTAAACCCAAATTTTACAAAATCCTTGCATTCTTGGGGGTCGGACGGTTCCAAAGTCGGGATATGAGTCAAATAAGAAATGGCTCTAGTGTTTTCTTCCCATTGGGCAGAGCTGTGGCAGCCCGGGTCATCGGCAACGACAATCACGGTCGGACCCTTACTTCCGGTGTAAATAAAGGGTCCTAAGGCATCCAAACAGACATTTAAGCCGAAATCTTTCATTGCTACTAAGGTTTTTAGCCCGGAGAAACTGGCACCAATCCCCGCTTCTAAGGCCGTTTTCTCGTTGGTTGAATATTCAAAATAAAAATTAGCCGGATGTTTTAATTCTTTATTTTTCAATTCGAAAAAGATGTCGCCGATTTCCGAGGCTGGCGTTCCGGGATAAGTGGAAATAAATTGAACTCCTGCTTCAAGAGCTCCTTGCACAATTGCTTCGTTTCCCAAAAGAAGTTTTTTCATTTTTCTTTTATTTCTTTAGCAATTTGATATTCTTCGTCTGTTGGAATAACTAAAATTTTTGTCTTTTTTAAAAAACTCAAATCTTTTAAAATCAAATTTCTGGTTTTGGGAAGACCGGCGCCAATCTCTCCGCTAAAAACAATCGCGTCAACCTTGCCTTTTAAGACGCCGAAATAAGCCGAAATATATTTTTTAATCCGATAAACAAAGATTTCTACTGCTAATTTTGATTTTTTATCTTTTTTAGTCAAAATTTTTTTAAAATTAGTAATGCCGGTAATTGCTTTTAAGCCGCTTTCTTTATTGAGAATCTTTTCTAAATTTTTTATCCCGATTTTTTTGGCTAAAAAAATTAAAATTCCCGGATCAAGATCACCAGCTCGGCTCATCATTACTAATCCTTCCAAAGGCGTAAAGCCCATTGAAGTATCGATGGGTTTGCCATTTTTAATCGCGGCAATCGAGCATCCTCCGCCGAGATGCAGAGTAATCAGATTTAAACTCTTTAAAGGTTTTTTCAAAATTCCTGAAGTTTTTTGAGTTAAATATTGGTGGGAAATGCCATGAAATCCGAATCGTCTAATTGAATATTTTTTTCTTAGAAATTCCGGCAAAGGATAAATTTGGGAAACCGCCGGCAAATTTTTAAAAAAGTCGGCGTCAAAAACAATAAGATGTTTCGCTTTTTTGAATTCCTCTTTAGCCGCTTTAATTCCCAAAAGTTCGAACGGGTTATGAAGCGGCGCCAACTCGGAAATTGGATGAACAACTCGATGGCCGACGAATTCAATCGATAAATGGCTATTTTTAATTTTTTTTAATTCGTTTCTCAAAACTTTTTCAGCCAAACTTTTTCTGTAATACTCTTTTCTGTCTTGGGAAATTAAATTTAGATTTTTGTCAAAAATCTTCCATTTGACTGATTGAGAACCGCAGTTAAGAACTAAAATCATAGACAATTTTTACGCTTTTACCTGCCTGACGGCAGGCGGGTAAGATAGCCCATACCTTTTTTAAAAATCCCAGCCGCATTCCCTTCATCAGAATCAAGATGAACGCAAAGATTATACTGAGAACTCACTCTTACTACCACATTGTTAAACAAAACAGATCTTTTAGTTTTTGCCAAAACCGAAATAATATCTTTGTGTTTTAAGCCAAATTTTTTGGCTTCATTAGGATTGAGGTGTAAATGTCTTTGAGCAACAATTACTCCTTGTTTGATTCTTAATTTTCCTTTTGGACCTTTAACTTGAATAGCCGGAGTGTTTTTTAAACTGCCGGAGATTCTGATGACTGGTTTTATTCCCAAATTTATGGCATCAGTCACTGAAATCTCAACCTGAGTTTGGTCGCGAAAAGGCGCTACTACTCTGATTCTCTTTATTAATTTATCTTTATTTATGATTTCAACCGTTTCTTTAGCGGCAAACTGTTGCTGTCCTAATTTTCTCAGAAAAGTTGGCTGATTTTTACCGAAAAGCGTCTTAAAATCTTTTGGGGTCAGATGGATATGCCGAGCTGAAATTTCAATTGGAACTTTGATAATTTTTTTTTCCATTAAATTGTTATAATGAGCTTCGCTCAATATATTCTTTAGATTATAATGAGCTTCGCTCAATATATCGGGCGTACCGCCCGCTATTATCCAGCGAGCCAGCCGCCGTCAATCACCACGGTTGAGCCGGTCATATAAGAAGAATCATCCGACGCTAAAAATAAAACTAAATTGGAAACTTCTTCGGCTTTACCGACGCGATGCAAAGGAATTCTGGCTAAAGTTCCTTCCATTGATTTAGGGTCGGCTTTTGCCGCGTCCATCATCGGCGTATCAATAGCACCAGGCGCCACTGCGTTAACTCTGATGCCGAGCGGGGCCAATTCAAGAGCTAAAGCCTCAGTTAAACCAACAATTCCTCCTTTAGAAGCGCAGTAATGAACTAATGCTTGGAATCCCACTCCTTGCTGGCCCATCGCGACTGAAGCGATATTAACAATCACTCCTGATTTCTGTTTTGCCATTTCTTTAGCCGCTGCTTGAGCGCAGAGAAAATATCCTTTCAGATTTATATTAATTGTTCGGTCCCAGTCTTCTTCGGTTAAATCCAAAAAGGGTTTGAATTGGCAAATTCCGGCATTATTAACCAAAATATCAATTTTGCCGAACATTTCGACGGTTTTTTTAACCATTTCATCAATTTCGGATTTTTTACTGACATCGCATTTTATCGCCAGCGCTTCCCCGCCTTGTTTTTTGATTTCATCAACCACTTTTTGGCAATCTTCTTCGGAAATATCAGCTACCATCACTTTTGCGCCGGCTTTGGCCAAAGCTAAAGCATGACTTCTTCCCATTCCCCTTCTGGCGCCAGTAACAATGGCTATCTTATTTTTTAAATTCATATTTTTAAATTATTTAAAATTCAATCGACCTTATATTACAATTATACAATAATTATAAAAGCAAAAACAGGATAATAGCATATAATATTGACAGATTTCTGTTATTTTGATATATTTAATTTTAAGAACCTTAACAAAAAAATAAAAAAGGAGGAAAAAATGTTAGATTCTGTTATTTTTGAAAGAATAGCAAAGAGGTTTGTAACCCCGGTGTATGTTTATGATGAGGAAAAAATAAGAGAACAAGTTAGAACTCTCTACTACAGTATTCCTTGTCGCAAAGGTGATTTAATGAGGAAATGTCTTTTATATGCAATAAAGGCAAATTCCAACCCAGAAATTTTGAGAATTTTAAAAACCACCGCAGTTGGAGGAGTTGATGCTGTTTCTTTAGGCGAAATCAAATTAGCTCTAAGCATTGGTTTTAATCCTAGACAGATTATTTTTACAGGCAATAGCATTACCGATGCTGAAATGTATTTCGCGATGGAAAAGGAAGTCAGATTGAATGTTGATTCTTTGTCCCGTTTAGAAAAAGTCGGCAAAAAATACCCCGGTTCCGAAATTTGGGTAAGAATTAATTCCAGTATCGGTGCCGGCCATCACAGCCACTGCATTACCGGCGGCCCGGAATCAAAATTCGGGATTTACTACACCGAAACAGAAGAAATCAAAAGAATCGCTAAAAGACACGGCTTGAAAATTGTGGGCCTACATCAACATATCGGCTCGCAAATTTTAGAAGTGGAGATATTTTTGAAAGCGATGAAAGCTCTTTTGAAAGTTGCCCAAGATTTTCCTAATCTGAGATTTTTAGATTTTGGTGGCGGTTTAGGTGTTCCTTATCGACCGGAAGAACAACCTTTAGATATTAAAATACTGGGCAAAGAAATTTCTGTTTGTTTTCAAGATTTTTGTAATTTGTTTGCCCGGAACTATGGTCGCCAATTAACTTTAATTTTAGAACCAGGACGTTTTTTGGTGGCGGAAGCCGGCTATCTCTTGGTTAGAGTGACTGACATTAAAAATAGGCCTGATGGCCGGGTCATTGTCGGAGTAGATTCCGGATTCAATCATTTAATCCGGCCGGCAATGTACGACTCTTATCACGAAATTATCAATATTTCAAACCCTAGAGGTAAAAAAGAAATTGTTGATATTGTTGGTAATCTTTGTGAAAGCGGAGACCGGTTTGCAGTCCAAAGAGAAATTAATCACCCTCGGGAAGGTGACTTACTGGTGATTAAAAATGCCGGTGCCTACGGTTATATGATGAGTTCCAATTACAATTTCAGGCCGAAACCTGCCGAGGTTTTAGTAAAGCCAAACAACGAATTACGTCTGATTAGGAGAAGAGAATACATTAAAGACCTAATGATTAGAAAAAGAGAATCTATCAAAAACCTAATTTAAACCTTAAAAGAAAACCCCCAGCGAAATTTTTCGCGGGGGTTTTAATTTAACTGCTCGCCTTCGGCGAGCCAAGGTAATCTGCTTTGATTATTGAATTTCAATTATCTCCAAAATCCTATCCTTAAAGGTTGCCTTATCACCTTTTTTCTTGCCCATTAGGACTGTTGTTAAAGGAACTCCAGCAGAAATTGACATTATTTTTTCACCATCGACATCAAATGAATCGCCTCCTCCCTCATGAATCAGTAAATAATTAGCAGTCTCGTTTGTAATTATATCTCTGATAATAAAGAAACACCCCACAGAAATAGTGCTAAAATCTGTTAGTGGAAGAGCTTTTAGCAAACTTAAGGCATTCTGAGATTGAATAAGGCATTTTTCTAACGCAAGGGCTAAATTACTTTCTTGAAATTTTGTTGTGTCAGACCAAGATTTTCTGCTGCTTATTGCGTCCATAGCACCTCGTTTAGTTCTTTCTAATGACTGTTTCAAATTTTCAATCTTTTCTTCGTATGTTTTAATACAAGCCTCTAAAACTTTTCTTTTTTTTAACATGTTACCTCCTTTTTTTATCATTTTAGTTTATCTAATTGGGAAAGTACACATACTACTTATTTAAAAGAATATATAAAATTAAAATCTTGTCAATTTTGAAACCTCTATATAAACCCTGTATTGGGCCGAACACATACTTTTTTAATTATTTTAACATCATCTTTATTAAATTCTCCTAATTGTAATCCTGTTTTACACAAAGCATTAATATCAGTCAGAGATGATATTTTGATTTTAGCCATCGGTCCTACCAGTTTTGGTAAAAAACTGAAAATAATCACTAATTCAGAATGATAACCTCGTTCTCTTAAGGCTTTATTATTAGCAGTACTAATCATACTTTTAGCCAATACATCATCAATTATTGTTACTAATCCATCTTTTATCTTCGGCAATAAACCGACAAAAGAACCTTCAATTCCGTATTTTTTCGGTTCTTTGCGATACAAAACTAAAGGTTTCTTTAAGATATCGGCTACAGCCGCGGCATAATAGCTACCGCCGCTTTCAACTCCGCAGATACAAATTGATTTTGGACTCACTCTTTTGGCTAGTTCGCTGGCTAATCTGCGCCTCACTTTAAAATCTTTCAAAGTAGTCTTTATATTGATAAATATAGGTGACATAATGCCTGGATGGACTTCGATATAATTTTTAGTGTCCAAAATAACCACTCTTTTTGTTTTGAATAACAAATGTGCGATTTTGTACCTCATAATTTTATTGTTTATCAATTTTCTCTCTACTGTTATACGTAAATTAGCTACAAAAACGTCTTTAGGAGAAAACCGAGAAGTCGACTTTTCTCCTGTAGATTTTGCAAAGATGCTTCGTTTGAAACATCATTTTGGATAACGAAATCTGCCATTTTTACCAAGGTTTTTGCGTCCATTACTTTCATCTCGTCATGTTCAACTCTGGCAAACTCATCTTTGGTGTTAAGAAAAATTTCTGCTCTTTTTTTCAGCCGCTCGAAACGGACTTCTGGCGTAGAGACTATCGCAATGATAATAATGCGGAAAAGTTCTTTTAGTTTCTTGACTTCTGGTAGCCGGCGCGCCCCGTCTATAATAAGAAAAGTTCTACCTTCTATAGCCTTACACATTAGCGGAACTTGCCAAAATGGATTTTCGCCATACCATTGTTGCGAAAGTTCAAAGATCGTATCATGGTTGACTGGTAATCCACGGCGATTTAATTCATCTTTCAGAGGCTGGCCACCATCATAAACATAGTCTGGTAAGGCCATAGATTCTATGAAGGTTGATTTTCCCGTCCCCGAAGGACCAACGATTGCAATTATTACTTTTTTTTTCATGGTTTATCTCCTTTATAAAGCAGACGCTTTTCGATCCTACTCCATTATTATTCTTTCTTGTCCAAATGTTATTTTCTTTTCTAAAAAATGAATTAAATAATAAAAAGATATCCCGATAATATTTGAAGTAATAATAGCAGCAAAAACAAGAGGAATGTTCATATTATAGAAATTAGAAATAATAATAAACCCCAGTCCTTTATTTGAGCCAATAAATTCACTGATTAGTGCGCCTACTACCGCCAAAGAACTGGATGTTTTAAGGGCAGCAAAAAGATAGGGCAGGATACTCGGAAAAATCATTTTTGTAATTAGTTGAAATTTGCTGGCGGCATAAACCCTAAAAAGCCACATCATTTTTCTATCCAAAACTTTTACTCCTTCTAATATATTGACAAGTGCTGGGAAAAAACATATCAATGCAGCCGCTGCAATTTTTGAGGAAAGACCCGGGCCTAACCAGATAATTAGCAACGGCACTATGGCAATAATGGGCATAGTCTTTACCGCAATAGCTATAGGTATTATAGTATTCTCTAACTCTCTGCGAAAACATACAAAAAGAGCAATAATTACACTTACTAAATTAGCAATAAGGAAGCCAAAAGACGCCTCCCAAAGTGTAATAGCTGCGTTTGGAAGTATAACCCCTCTATTTTCAATCCAAGAATTTAAAACCACTAAAGGTCCAGGAAGAATATATTCAAGAACATTAAATATTCTAACTATTAAGTGCCATAACAAGAATAATACTGCTAATATGATAATAATTTGTAAAAAAATCTTATTTTTCTTCATTTTTAAGCTCTTCTCTGATAATTTTAAGATAATTTAAAAATTCTTCCGAGAATAAAATTTCTTCATTCCTAGTAGGTAAATTAACTTCAATAATTCTTTTTGTCCTACCTGGGTTGGATGTCATAATAATAATCTTTTCAGAAAGAAAAACGGCTTCAGAAAGAGAATGGGTAACTAACAAAGTGGTTTTATTCGTTTGCTGATGGATTTTCAAAAGATGAAGGTGCATTTTTGTCCTATTGATCTCATCAATTGAAGAAAATGGTTCATCAAGTAAAAGGATGTCAGGATTTAGAACAAGGCTTCTTACGATTGATATGAGTTGTTGCATTCCTTCAGAAAGCTCGTACGACGCTTTTTTTGCAAGATGGCTTAATCCGACCATCCCTAGTAAATTATAAGCTCTTTGGTTATCTTTTACCCGTGCAATTTCCAGAGGAAGCATAATATTTTGGATTACATTTCTCCACGGAAGAAGGGTGGGTCTTTGGAATGTGTAGCCTATTCTTCTTTCTAATCGCGCTTCCTCAGGATTTTTCTCTCTTATTTTTATTGTTCCCTTATAATCGCTTTGTATTCCAGCGATGAGTTCCAGTAAAGTAGATTTCCCGCATCCAAAAGGTCCAACAATGCAAACAAAATTTCCTTCTTCAATAGAAAAAGTTAAATCCTTTAAAGCTAAAAATCCTTTCTGGTATTCTTTCGTAACAGATTTAACTTCAATGATTGCCATTTCTATTTTAAAAACTCATTGGTAAACACTTTGTCTATATCTACAATATCTTTCAGCATCCCTTGAGCAATAAGCGTATCCTGTATTTCTTCCCAAACTTTTTTTTCTGAGTAGCCTATTTCTCCTCTCCCGGTAATGATTGGAACGCTTGCCGCAAGAAATTTTAATTGATGCTCTCTGTCCAGAGTGCTGTTTATCTTTAAAAGCTCATCTATTGCCACTTCGGGATTCTGTAAAGCCATTTTCCAACCCTCAATACTTACCTTGACAAAATTTCTCACTAATTCCGGATTTTCTTTTATCATTTTCTCTGTTGTGAATAAAGTATCTCCATAAAATCTAATGCCATAATCTCGGGGCTTAATTACATTAACCTCGTAGCCCATTAAATTCAGAAGGATAGGACAATTTAACTCAAATCCTATTCTGGCATCCACCGAATAAATTACTTCTGTAGGGTTCATTGTTGAAGAGACTTCATTAATTTTAGAACTATCCACTCCTTCTTTTGCTAATAAAGTCCTATAGATAACTTCTTCATCTCTACCATAAACAACTGCCATTTTTTTCCCTTCGAGATCTTTTGGTGATTCAATCCCTTTTTCTTTTAGAGAAATGATTATCACGGGCGAATCTTTATACAACACAGCAAGCGCTACAAGCGGTACTCCTTTTGCCCTTGCCAGAATAATCTGATCTGCTCCTGTAATTCCAAAGTCATTAATGCCAGTAGCTACCATTTGGACCGGCGAGATATCCGGACCCCCTGGATAAGTTTCTACTTCTAGGCCCTTTTTCTTATACAATCCTTGGCTTTTGGCAAAGTAATAACCGGCAAATTGAGCTTGATCAATCCATTTCAGGCGTAGAGAAATTTTTTCCGACTTATTTCCCTGTTTGCCTATTAACCCTTCGTTCTTAAGAGATTCGTAACTCAAAAAACCAACGATAGCAATAATTACAACAATTATTACAATATAAATAATCTTTTTTTTCACGTATATTACAATTGTTAAAATTTTATAAATTCGACCTTTTCTATAAAAATAGGAAGATTTAAGTTTCTAAATTTGGCGCCAATTAATTTTTTTATACATTTTCATCTTATCAAATAAATATTTTTAGTCAAATTTGAGGTTTTAGTAATGCCAAACAACGAATTCCGCCTGATTAGAAAAAGAGAATCTATCAAAAACCTAATTTAAACCTTAAAAGAAAACCCCCAGCGAAATTTTTCGCGGGGGTTTTAATTTAACTCTGAACTAATTTTTAAATGCGGGCTACATTTGTTGCTCTTGGCCCTTTTTCAGAATCAGTCTTCTCAAAAGACACCTTGTCGCCTACTTTCAGGTCTGCATATGTAATATCCTTAAGGTCATTACCGTGAAAAAATAATTCTTTTTCTTCACCCTCAATACTGATAAATCCAAATCCTTTTTCTGTAAGAGTTTTGATTGTTCCTTCCATAATTTTATTTCGATTTTTTAGAAACCCGACTAAGTCCCCTATTTATATACATCATTATACTACCGATTTGTATGATATGTCAAACTATTTCGATTTTTCCGATTTAATTTTATTGAGAATATTTTTTACGGTTTTTAAACTGTTTGGGTTCAGGATTGAAATCGCGATTACGTTTGAATTTATTTTTTTAAGGATTTTTAGTTCCTCTTCAATTATTTTATCTGTTACGAGATCGCTTTTTGTGAGAAATAGATATTCTGGTTTTTGAAGAAGCGAATTTTTGTAAACGCCTAATTCTTTGCGGATTATTTCGTAATCTTTTTCAGGGTCAAGGGATTCAGCTGAAATAAAATGAAAGAGAACATGGGTTCGTTCGATGTGGCGTAAGAATTTTATGCCCAAACCTTTTCCTTGTGATGAATTTTCGATCAGCCCTGGAATATCGGCAAGAATTAATTCGTAATAAATTCCTAAATTCGGCTCAAGAGTGGTAAATTTATAATTCGCAACTTTGCTTTTAGCGTTTGTAAGCTCGTTTAATAAACTAGATTTTCCTACATTCGGAAGCCCTATAAAACCAACATCGGCAATAAATTTTAATTCTAACCGAAGATCAAAATTTTCTCCCGGTAATCCTGGCTGAAATTGCTTGGGTGAAGTATTTTTTGAAGACCGGAAATGAAAATTTCCTTTGCCGCCATTGCCTCCCTGGGCCAAAAGGACACGCTCGCCGATTTTTGTGATTTCTATTTCATTTTTTTGGGTGAGATTATGAATGACAGTGCCTACGGGGATTTTTAAAATCAAATCTTTGCCACCGTGACCATCTTTGAATTGTCCCCTGCCGTTCATTCCATTTTCTGCCTCAAGCACTTTTTTAAACCGAAATTGACCCAAAGCATTTAAATTGGAAGAACCTTCGGCATAAACGCTTCCGCCATGGCCGCCGCTTCCGCCTACCGGCCCCAAACTCATTAAATTTTTATTGAAAGCCACGGCGCCTCCCCCGCCGTTACCGGCAGAAACTTTTATTGTAATATCATCAATAAGCATTGTTTTATCCTAACAAAAAACCGCCGAGATGACGATTTTTCTTGACGGTGCTTCGCTGGC
>CAZYZO010000004.1:0-3284 GCA_964651905.1 uncultured Candidatus Saccharibacteria bacterium
ACTTTCTCAATCATAAAAAGCAAATGGCGTAATTTATAAGGAACGGCTTTGGGCACGCCCGAGCCGATACGGTCCGCTTCCCTTATTTTAATCAAATCATCAACGTTTTCCGGACCCACCCGGCTTAAAAATCTTCGGACACCGGCTTCAGTAACTTCGCCGACATTATAATAAAACAAATGGTATCTTACCAAATGAATAATTTTTTCGAAAAGGTCTTTGGGAAAATGGAGTCGGTCTAAAATTTTCGCGGTCATTCTGGCGCCGACAACTTCATGGCCGTAAAAAGTGGAATTCAGACCTTCACCTCTTTTGGTTTTCGGTTTGCCGACATCATGAAGCAAAGCCGCAAGTCTGATTTTCAAGGCGTAATTTTTTTTTACGGCGTAATCCAAAGAACGGACATTGTGGTCAAAAACTTCGTAAATATGATGCATGTTTTGGGAAACGCCGATCCCTTCATTAAGTTCCGGAATAATGTATTTAAGAAGACCAAGCTCGGCTAAAATTCGGACGCCGTCAGCCGCTCTTTCCGCCATTATTATTTTTATAAATTCGTCTCTGATTCTTTCCTTGGCGATAATTTCCAAAAAATTAGCCTGTTTTTTGATTGCTTCAGCTGTTTTTTCTTCAATTTTAAAATTCAATTCAACCGCTAATCTCACGGCCCGAATCAACCGCAAAGCGTCTTCGCTGAAACGCTCTTCAGGATTGCCGACGGTCCGGATAATTTTATTTTTGATATCGGCCTGGCCGTTAAAGGGGTCAATTATTTTTGACGCCATCCCTTCGGCTACGCTCAGGGCAAGGGCATTTATAGTAAAATCCCGGCGGGCTAAATCTTCTTCTATGGTTTTGGCGAATTTTATTTCATCCGGATGCCTTTTATCGGTATATTTTCCTTCGCGCCTGAAAGTGGTCACTTCAATAATTTTTAATCTTTTATCTTCGCTTTCGGTTTTTATCGCCACGGTCCCGAAGTTGTTTTCATAAATACTTTCAGGAAAAATTTTCTGAATTTCCGCCGGCGCCGCATTAGTGGCGATATCCCAGTCTTTCGGTCCGCCAGCTGGCGGATTATCCAACAACAAATCTCTCACGCAACCGCCGACTAAATACGTCTCAAATTTGGCTTTTTTAAGCTTTTCATAAACTTCTAAAACCTCTTTTGGTAAATTGAATTTCATTATTTTTTATTATACACTGATGCTTAGAAATTAAAAATTTGCCCTCGTAGTATAACGGACAGAATGCCTGGCTTCGAACCAGGAGATAGAGGTTCGATTCCTCTCGAGGGCACTTAAAAACGCACCCCTAGCTCAACTGGCTAGAGCAACTCCCTCTTAAGGAGAAGGTTCTGGGTTCGACTCCCAGGGGGTGTACTAAAAAATTTTTTTTATTTAAAATTAATTTAGAAGCGGGATTAGTACAGTGGTAGTACGTTACCTTGCCAAGGTAAGAACGCCGGTTCGATTCCGGTATCCCGCTCATGAAATCGCCAAAATACATTTTTGTTTGCGGAGGAGTAATGTCCGGCGTGGGCAAAGGTGTGGCGACCGCCTCTATCGGGAAAATTCTTCAAAGCCGTGGCTTTCGCGTCACGGCTTTAAAAATTGACCCTTATATCAATATAGATGCAGGCACTATGAATCCGCTTGAACACGGCGAAGTCTTCGTTACTTACGACGGCGACGAATGCGACCAGGATATCGGGAATTACGAAAGATTTTTAAATCAAAATATCTATAAAAACAATTATTTAACCACCGGCCGGGTTTATGAAACGGTTATTCATAAAGAAAGAAACTTGGAATACGACGGCCGCTGCGTTGAGGTCGTCCCCGATATCCCGAACGAAGTGATTTCAAAAATTAAAAAGGCGGCAAAAAAAGCCAAAGCGGATTTTACTTTAATAGAAATCGGCGGCACGGTCGGCGAATACCAAAATATGCTTTTTCTGGAAGCCGGCAGAATGATGAAACTGACAAATCCGAAAAACGTCATTTTTATTTTGGTGAGTTATGCGCCAATCCCTTCAAAAATAGGAGAAATGAAAACTAAGCCGACCCAGTGGGCGGCAAAAACTTTGAACTCCGCCGGAATCCAGCCCGATATTCTTTTAATAAGGGCGGCCTACGCGGTAGACGAACCGAGAAAAAGAAAACTATCAATTTTCTGCAATATGAATCCGGATGACATAATTTCCGCTCCGGATGTTGAATCAATTTACGAAATCCCCTTAAATTTTGAAAAAGAAAAATTGTCCAACCGGATTTTGAAAAAATTTTCTATGCGGCCGAGAAAAACCAACCTCAAAAACTGGAAAAAATTGGTAAATGACATCAAAAATCCGAAACGAAAAATAAAAATCGCCATTGCCGGAAAATATTTCCGAAGCGGAAAATTTACTCTGATGGATTCTTATATTTCGGTGATAGAAGCCATAAAACACGCGGCTTATTCATTTAAAGCAGTCCCGAAAATTGATTGGATTGACACGGAAGAATACGAAAAAAACCCGAAAAAATTGAAAGAACTTAAAAATTATAAGGCGGTGATTGTGCCGGGCGGATTCGGCAGCCGGGGAATTGAAGGAAAGATAAAAACCATTGAATTCTGCCGTAAAAATAAGATTCCTTTTCTGGGCCTTTGCTACGGGATGCAATTGGCCACGATTGAATTCGCCAGAAACATCTGCGGCTTGAAAAACGCCAATTCCACTGAAATAAATCCGAAAACGAAAAATCCGGTCATTGATATAATGGCTGACCAGAAAGAAAAGATGAAAAATAAAAAATATGGCGGGACGATGAGATTGGGCGCTTATGCCTGCGAAGTGATGCCGGAGACAAAAAGTTATCAGGCGTATGGATTAAAAAAAGACCCGATAATTTTTGAACGCCACCGGCACCGATATGAATTCAATAATAAATATCGCGAACTATTGGAGAAAAAAGGGTTAAAAATAGCCGGCGTTAATCCGGACTTAAATCTTGTTGAAATTATAGAAATTGAAAATCATCCATTCTTCGTCGCGGTCCAATTCCATCCGGAATTTCTTTCCCGCCCGCTCCATCCACATCCGTTGTTTAAAGAATTAATAAAAAGCGGATTAAAAAATCATTCTTAAATTTATTGTTGAGATTAATTCGTGCTGCATTCAGCAACATCAAAATCGTCGATTGCAAACTCACCAATCTTCCATCTATCTATCATAGCGACTAAATCCGTAACGCTAAATTTACAAACCATCTCTCTCCCTTCAAAAGTTTTATATGAAGCTT
>CAZYZO010000004.1:3384-5389 GCA_964651905.1 uncultured Candidatus Saccharibacteria bacterium
GTTGACGTTGCGGTTAAGGTGCTTATTTCTTCCGGCGTTGAAGTAGGAATAATAGTGGGCGCAGTTATTTCATTTATTATTTGCCCCTTTGGCATAAGATATTTATAAGAAAAATATCCGCCAGCACCTAAAACAATTATAATCAAAGAAATTATAAGAATTTTCCCAATCTTTTTGTTCGATTTACTAACTTTCTCCCCGGTTTCGTTAATATTCAGTACTTTTACTTCTTCTTTAGACGAGGGTTGAGATGAGCTTGGTTTTGCTTTGCTAAAAGCATCGTTAATATCGTTCTCCTGCCAGCCGGCTGAACGCAAAGCGTTTTTAATTTCTTGTTCAGGAACTCCTTGCTCTAATGATTTCTTTATATAATTTTCTAATTCTAAGTTCGCCATAAGTTTATTATATCAAATTTTCTGTCCAATTTCTAAAATTCTTTCATATTTTACTAATCTTTCTTTCTCGCCGGGAGCGCCGGCTTTCAAGCCCCAAGCGCCGATTCCTACCGCCAAATCAGCGATAAAATTATCCATTGTTTCGCCGCTTCGATGACTCACAATTGTCTGCCAGCCATTTTCATAAGCCATTTTTACCACTTTCAAAGTTTCGGATAAAGTTCCAATTTGGTTCGGCTTAATTAAAATCGTATTACCAGCTTTTTTCTCAATCGCCATTTTTAATCTCTCCGGATTAGTAGTCGTCAAATCATCTGTTATCAACAACACTGATTCATGCTGGTCAGGCGGATTTGTGCTGATATTATTGCTATCCGCGTTAAGCTTGGCAAAACTTTCAAAATCCTCTTCCTCAAACGGGTCTTCAATGGAAATAAGATTATAATGGTTGATAAGTTCTAAATAATATTTTCTTAATTCTTCAGCTGAATATTTTTTGCCTCCCAGCTCATAAGCCCCTTCTTTGTATAATTGCGTGGCTGCGATATCCAAACCGATTCTCAATGGATAACTATGTTCAGAAATAAAATCAAAAAGAATATCCAACGCTTCCTCGTCGTTTTGAAACGGAACGGAAAATCCGGCTTCGTCGCCCAATAAAACATTTTCTTTGCCGAATTTTTCTTCCAAAAAATCTTTTAATTTCCGATAAAATTCTCCAGTAATGCTTAACCCCAACCCAAAATCATCAGTTTCCGGAATCACCTGAAATTCCTGGAAATCAAGCTTGCTTTGAGTATTGGTAGCGTGAACGCCGCCGTTGATGAAATTAAAAATCGGCCGCGGCAGCTTAAAAGTTGTGAGCTGTGAGCTGAGGGTCGGAAGTTGATTTTTGATATATTGAAAAAGTTCAATGCCTTCGGTTTTTGTTTTTAACCGGGCAAAAGCTAAAGACAAAGCTAAAATCAAATTAGCGCCGAGATTTTGTTTATTCGGCGTATTGTCTAAAGAAATCAAAAAATTATCAAATTCTTCCTGGGTCTGCCAGTCAGCGGATAAAACCCTTTCTTTTATCTCTTCAAATTTTTCTAAGGCTTTCTGAGGTTCAATAACAGCCGCTTCATGAGCCCCCCGACTTTTACCGGCCGGCACGCTGTCAACAACCGAAACCCCACTAGAAGATAATTCTATTTCCAGTGTATCGTTCCCGCGAGAATCTTTTATTATTTTTAGATTCGCATTTTCTATTTTCATTTTTTCGCTAATTTTTCTATGGTTTTTAAAATTGAATCAGGGTTTAAACTCATTGATTCAATCCCTTCTTCTATTAAAAATTTGGCGAAATCCGGAAAATCGCTTGGGCCCTGGCCGCAGATGCCGATATATTTCTTTTTGGCGCGGCATTTTTTGATAATTTCCGAAATTAATCTTTTTACGGATTCATCTCTTTCATCGGCAATCCCTCTTAATAATTCTCCGGCGTCCCGGTCAATCCCGACCGTTAATTGCGTCAAATCATTGGAGCCGATGCTCATCCCGTCAAAAATTTTCAAAAATTCATCGGCTAAAACAACATTGGAAGGAATCTCGCACATCACGTAAATTTTGAG
>CAZYZO010000004.1:5489-16786 GCA_964651905.1 uncultured Candidatus Saccharibacteria bacterium
TTTATAATTTCTACCACTTTTTTTCCTTCTTCCGGTGTCCGGCAGAACGGAACCATCACGGAAATATTATCCAATCCGAAAATTTTTCTTGTTTTTTTAATCGCCGCGCATTCCAAGGCAAAAGCCGGCGCAAAATCAGAATGATAATAACGCGAAGCTCCCCGCCAGCCGATCATCGGGTTTTCTTCTTTGGGTTCGTATAATTCACCGCCGATAAGCGACCGATACTCGTTAGTTTTAAAATCGGAAAATCTGACAATTACTTCTTTGGGATAAAAAGCCGCGGCAATTTTACCGATTCCCTCAGCCAATTTATCAACGAAAAACTGCTTTTTATTTTTATAGTCAATGGTTAAATTTTCAATTTTCTTTTTTATCGGCGAAGGAAGTTTCTTGAAATTTATCAAAGCCAGAGGATGAATTTTGATATTGGTGGCAATAATAAATTCTTCCCGCGCCAACCCCACACCGTTATTGGGGATAAAACTCAAACCGAACGCCTGGTCCGGCTCGCCCAAATTCATCATTATTTTTACTTTTGGCTTCTTCAGTTTGGAAATATCGGTTTTTTTGATTTGAAAAGGAATAATTCCTTCATAAATTCTTCCTTCTTCTCCTTCAGCGCAACTGACCGTAACTTTTTGCCCGGTTTTTAAAATCCTAGTGACTTTGCCGGTGCCGACCACGCAAGGAATCCCGAGTTCCCGGCTGACAATGGCGGCGTGAGCAGTCCGGCCGCCGCTGTCGGTGATAATCGCCGAAGCTAATTTCATCGCCGGCACCCAATCCGGATCAGTCATATCAGTCACCAAAACCTCGCCTTTTTTAAATTTATCTATATCCTTCGCGTCCATTATTCTATTAACTTTTCCGGAGCCGATTTTGCTGCCCACCGATAAACCGATTAAGATAGGTTTTAGATTTTTAGTTTTAGTTTTAAATTGATAGGTTTCTAAAACATTGACATTTCTCCGGCTCTGAACGGTTTCCGGCCGAGCTTGAAGCATATAAAGTTTTCCGTCTTTGCCGTCTTTTGCCCATTCGCTGTCCATCGGTTTTTTATAATGGTTTTCAATTTCTAAAGACCATTTAGCCAAAGTTAAAATTTCATTATCGGTTAAAGATAATTTCTGGCGGTCTTTCAACGGCACGGAAACATTTTTTGTCGACCTGCTGCCTTTGCTGTAAATTAATTTTATTTTCTTTGAGCCTAATTTCTTCTCAATAATCGGTCTAAAACCTTTTTTAAGCGTTGTTTCAAAAATATAAAACTGGTCCGGCTCAACCTTGCCTTGAACGACATTTTCTCCTAAGCCGTAAGAACTATTAATTAAAACTACGTCCGGAAAACCACTTTCGGTATCGCAGGAAAACATTACGCCGGATGAACCCAAATCCGACCGAACCATTTTTTGAACGCCAACCGATAATGCAACTTTTAAGTGCTCAAAACCATTTTCTTCGCGATAAACAATCGCCCGATCCATAAAAAGCGAGGCAAGGCACTTTTTGACCGCCTCAATCAATTTTTTCTCTCCAGAAATATTTAAAAAAGTTTCGTGCTGGCCGGCAAAAGAAGCTTCGGGGACATCTTCGGCTGTAGCACTGGAACGAACCGCCACTTCCAAATTCGGTTTTTTATATTTTTTAGATAATGATCTATAAGATTCGCAAATTGCATCCTTCAAATTATTGGGTAACTCGGCTTTTAAAATTAAACTTCTTATCAAGCGGCCGCGCTTTTGTAAATCATTTATATTTCTTACATCAAGATTCCTGAGAATCAATCTTAATTTTCCTTTTAAACCGGCTTTTTCTAAAAAATAAAAATAGGCTTCACTGGTGGTGGCAAAACCATCGGGGATATTAAGTCCTTTCGGCGCCAAATACCTTATCATTTCTCCCAAAGAAGCATTTTTCCCGCCCACTATCGGGACATCTTTGATGGTGATTTCCTTGAATTCTTTAATAAGTTTCATTTCCTTAATATTACTCTTTTGGCGAGTTTAGGACAAGTATTAAATCTGACACATTAAAACTATTTTTATCCGCAAAAATTAAATCGCCGGTTTTTTTGAAAAAATTAAATGAATCGTGATTTTTTAAAAATTCTTTTGGATTAAGCTTTAATTTTTTGGATTTTTCCATGGTTAAATAATCGCCAATCGCTCCGGCCGCTTCAGTATTATCTCTTCCGTCAGAAGCAAAACTTATAAATACATAATTAGGGTTTGGGGCATAGACTATCCCTCCTAAAACTGCTTCCTGATTTCTCCCACCCTTACCTGACTTTGAACTTTTTAATGCGACTGTTGATTCTCCGGCTGCTAAACTAATTTCACCTGATTTTATTGCTTTGATTAATGAGAGTAGGATTGTCTTCGCCTCGCCTTTTAATTTATCTGAATAAATTTTTGGCTTAAGCTTTAATTTTTTCGCTTTCCCCGCCATCGCCGAAAGCGCATCTCTATTGCTGACAAATAGAATATTTTTCACATTTTTAAAATATTTTTTTTCTTTCGGAGTTTCTAAAATTTGGAATTTGGGAGTTGGAATTTGGAATTTTCTCAAAACCCTTTCCGCTTCTTTTTTAGTGGTTTTATCAAAAACCGTTGGTCCGGAAGCGACCATTGATAAATTATTAGCCGGCACATCGGAAACAATCAAAGAAATAAGAGTCGCCGGATAAGCCGATTTCGCTAAGCCGCCGCCTTTAATAATTGAAAGGTGCTTGCGAACCGTATTGAGTTCTGAAATATCCGCGCCAGCTTTGGTTAATTTTTTAAAAACTTCCTTAGAAGCTTTTAGCTCAGCAGATGAACCACATAATAAAGCTGACCCGCCGCCGCAGATAAAAGCGATAATTAAATCGTTTTCACCGGCATTTTTCGCCAACTTAATAATTTCCTGAGTGGCTTTGACGTTTTTTTGAGACGGTAAGGGATGAGAGCCGATGAGAATTTTAAACTTTGATTTTTGATTTTTGATTTTTGATTTTTCAACGTCCAATGCTATTCCCTTTGTTAATTTACCGCCTAAAATTTTGGCTAAAGATAGAGAAGCCAAAGCCGAGCCCTTACCGATACCTAAAATAAATACTCTTTTAAAATTATCCAGCTCTAATTCCAAGTGATGAACTCCTTTTTCTTTTCGCCCATCTTTTTGTTTTTTCTTGCTACCGCATGCGGTAGCAAGATTGATTGTTAAACGGCCGTTTTTAAATTTTATTTTTTGGAGAACTAATTTTTTAATGCTTATTGCTTCGTATCCGGCGTTCGCGATCAAAAGCGCTTTTTTACGAAGCAAGCTCGTGGCTAATTTTTCAGAATTAATGATCATATATTTATTTTACTATTTTCTACTTCTCATGGCACTTTTTGAACTTATAGATAATCTGTAGGGGGTACTTGACAAATTATGTGAGGTATGCTATGCTTATATTTAGTAAGTGTCACCACTCGCTCATAAGCAAAAAGTGAGCTGAAGTGCCACTAAACAAACGAATTTCCGCGTTAATACGCGGCCAAGAAGGAGTTTATTCGGTTAAACTCCTTTTTATTTGCTTTTATGACACTTTTTATATTTCTGTGGTGCCCCATGTGAATAAATAAGGGCTATTAAGTCTCACTTATTGATTTCTCAGATTTTTTGGGAAAAAATCTGAGAAAGTGGAGGAAATGAAGAAAATGAAGAAAATTTAGATAATTCCATTTATTATAATACTTTCCCAGAAATCCTAAAAAACCAAGAAAACCCAAAAATCCTAAAAAACCGCGCCAATCAATTTTTTTCATAAGCTTTTCTTAAAGACATTAATTTTAAGTTGGTTTGACCTTTTAATTAATTAAAATATTTTTTTATATTTCTCTTCGTTCACGCAAGATTTTTTCGGCTTTTTTGATGTCTTCCGGATAACCGATTGGAAGCCATAAACTAGATTTAACGGCAAAAATTTGATGACCGTTTCTTATCATTTTTGAAACTGCGTCGGATAAATAATATTCTCCGTTAGAATGCGACTCTACTTGGAATTTGAAAATTTTAGAATCCAAAAGAAGAACGCCAGTAGAAACAAGATTGGACGGAGGATTTTCCGGTTTTTCAATAATTTCGGTGATAGTATTGTTGTTATTTAGGCGCACTACGCCAAAATTTTTGGGGTTTTCCGCTTCGTCCACTATTAAAGCACACTGATGTTTTAAACAATTTTCTATTCCTTCTCGACCGTGAATATCATCAGCATAAAGGATTAAAAATCTTTCGTCTTTTTTAATTAAGGATTCACAAAGCTTGAGGGCGTGATATGTTCCTTTTGGTTCTTTTTGCCAAACATAACGGACTTGTTTCCCTAAAAATTTATCTCCGCAATAATTTTTAATCTGTTCGCCCAAATAGCCAATGATTAAAATAAGTTCGTTTATTTCGTCCGGTAAACGCGAAACTATATGTTCCAAAAGAGGCCTCCCGCCAACTTTTAGGAGTGGCTTCGGGGCTTCTAATGTTAAAGGTCTCATTCTTACCCCTTCTCCTGCCGCTATAATAATCGCTTTCATATTTTATTCCCCATCGCTTCTTATTTTTTAATTCCAACCCAAAGTTGTTCGGAGTTTATTTTTGTGCTGATTTCGGCGTCAAATTTGTCGGTCTTTGCGAAAAATATATTTTCCGCGTTAATTTCTTTTTTAAACCCGTTTAAATCAGCTTCCATTATTTTTTGGAGCCGAGGCACGGCTTCTATCCATAAATGGATTCTGTCTTTCGGCTTATAGCCGGCTTCCTGCCTTAAATCCTGGACTAATCTTATCAACTCTCTTTTCGTTCCTTCCACTTCAAGTTCCGGCGTTATTTTGGTATTCAGTTCAATTTCTCCGCCAATTTTAGAATCAAAAATAATTTCTTTAACATTGATTTCGTCTTTTAAAATATTTAATAAATCGATTTTATTTCTTAATTCCGCCTTCTTAATTTTTAATTCCGCCAACGGCTGCCTTACTTTTATCTTGACCCCAGCTCTTTTTGCCAACGCTAAGGTAGCGGTATCCCGCAGTTCTTTCATCGCTATTAATAATTTTTTATCTATTAATTTTTTATTAATTTTCGGCCATTCTTCAAGATGAACAGAGGTGCCAATTTTTAACTCGTTATAAATCGCTTCGCTAATAAAAGGCGTAAACGGCGCCAACAATTTAGCAAACTCAATTAAAATATATTTCAGAATTGCCGAGGCTTGTTCTAAATCTTTTTCGTTTTCGGGTTTTTGGAATCTTTTTCTGGAACGCCTGATATACCAATTGGATAAATCATCCACTAAATCAATCAAAAATCGGCTGGCTTCGGTAAGCTGATAATTTACCATTGCCTTAGAGACATTTTGATTTGCCTCATTCAGGCGGGCTAAAATCCATTTATCCAAAATATTCAAACTTTGAACTTTAAACTTCAAATTTTGAACTTTTTTATCGGCATATAAATCATAAAACTTTAATGAATTTATCAATTTAGCGATGACTTTTTGATAGATTTCTTTTACGCTTTTATCCGAAAATCGGTAATCCTCTCCCACAGCGGTTGAACTTATAAGGAAAAGACGAAGAGCGTCAGCTCCGTATTTCTCAAAAATTTCATCCGGCTCCGGGTAATTCATTAATTTTTTGGAAAGTTTCCGGCCGTATTCGTCCAAAATCAACCCATTAACAACAACATTTTTAAAAGCCGGTTTATCCTTGCCCAAGCCGATATTTTTTAAAGTTAGAGCGGCGGCTAAAACATGAAGCGTGTAAAACCAACCGCGGGTCTGGTCCAATCCTTCAGCAATAAAATCGGCCGGAAAAGTTTTTTCAACCACATCTTTTCTTTCAAAAGGATAGTGCCACTGGGCATAAGGCATTGCTCCTGATTCAAACCAACAATCAAAAACATAACTGACACGGCTCATTTCTCCCGAGCATTTTCCGCACTTGAGTTTTATCTCATCAATCTGAGGCCGGTGGAAATCCATATTTTCTGGGACCGGTTTGATGGAAAATTTTCTGATTTCCTTAAAAGAACCAAATGCGTCAACGTTACCGCATTTCTCGCACTCCCAAATCGGAAGCGGCGCGCCCCAAAACCGAGTCCGAGAAATCGCCCAATCTTTGGCTCCAGCCAGCCATTTGCCAAATCTTCCTTCCTTAAGATAAGCCGGTGCCCAATTTATTTTTTTATTATTCTTAACGAGTTTTTGCCTTAAAGCCGTAACTTCTACATACCAGCTTTTAATCGGGTAATAAATAAGCGGTGTGTCGCAGCGCCAACAGAACGGATAACTATGAGAAATTTCTTCTGTTCTATAAAGGAGGTGACGATTTTTTAAATCTTCAATGATTTTTTTATCTGCTTCTTTTACGAATAATCCCTCGCCGATAACTCCTTTTTTCATTTTCCCTTCTTCGTCAACCGTGATGACATCTTTAATATTCAATCCCGGTTCCTGAGTTTTTATTAAATTGAAATCATCTTCGCCAAAAGCCGGAGCAATATGAACAATGCCGGTTCCATCCTCGGTTGAAACAAAATCAGCGTTCAGAATAGAACCTTGAACCTTGAACTTTGCCTGCCTGCCGCCTGCCTGTCCGGTAGGCAGGGTAGGCACGGAACTTTGAATTTGATATAACTGTTCGTATTTAAAATCTATTAAATCTACGCCTTTATAACGTTCAATAATTTTATACGGCTCTTTTAAAACGCTTAATCGTGCTTCAGCCAAAATATATTCTTCGTTAGCTCCGATTTTAACTTTTACATAATCAATTTTTGGTCCCACGGCCAAAGCGACGTTAGCCGGCAAGGTCCAAGGTGTAGTTGTCCAAACGAGAAAATAAGATTTAGAATTTATTTGAGATTTGCCTCCCTTCGGGAGGTCTCCCGTAGGGAGAGAATTTGAAATTTGAAATTTTACATAAATTGATTCATCAGCCACATCGCGATAGCCCTGATTAACTTCAAAATTGGAAAGCGGGGTGCCGCAAGAAGGACAATAGGGCGTCACTCTGAAATCTTTATAAACCAAATCCAAATCCCATAATTTTTTAAAAACCCACCAAACCGATTCAATATAAGAATTTTCCAAAGTCATATAAGAATTTTTATAATCAGCCCAGCGGCCGATTCGCTGCAGAGTTTTTTCAAAGAGAGGTTTTGTTTCAAAAACCGCTTTACGGCAAGCCTGATTAAATTTCTCAACGCCCATTTTTTCTATTTCTCTTTTATTTTTTATCCCCAATAATTCCTCAACATACTTCTCCACCGGCAAACCATGGCAATCCCAACCCACCCGTCTTTCCACTCTGTATCCTTTCATAGAGAAAAACCGCGTCACAATGTCTTTAATAGTGGTAGCTAAAAGATGGCCGTAATGCGGCTTGCCCGATAAAAACGGTGGGCCGTCGTAAAAAGAAAAAATCGGAATTTTAAAGTCTTTTTTGACGGATTTCTGGTAGATTTGATTTTCCTCCCAAAACTTCAGGATTTTTTCCTCAAGTTCTTTGGGATTAGAGAGTTTAGAATTGTCTAACATATATTAAGGATATATCAAATTAAGGTTTGATATATTAAGAATATAAAAAATTCGGCCTTTTTTCAATAAAATAAGAACGCTTTCCTGCAGGAAAGCGTTTGAAAAATGAAAATTGCTTCTCAATAACAAATGCCTTCCTACATCTTCTCCGGCAGAGAAATGCCTAAAATTGAAAAGGTGTTTTTGAAAATTATAAGCACCGCGTTAATTAAAGCGAGCCGGGCTGAGGTTAATTCTTTGTTATCGGTGACGATCCTTTCCTTCTCATAAAAATTATGAAATTCTTTGGCTAAATCCATCGCGTAGCGGATAATCATTTGCGGGTTGTAGCTTTTAGCGGCTTCTTCAATAATCTCAGGAAATTTCGCCAAAACCAGCATCAAATCCGAATCTTCTTTGGTATCTAATAATTTTAAATTTATTTGAGATTTGGTTTTTGGTGCTTGAGATTTCCGCAAGATGGCTTGTGCTCTGACTCCGGCGTACTGGACGTAATAAACCGGATTTTTCATTGATTTTTCTTTTGCCAAACCTAAATCAAAATCCATATGCGTATTCGGAGAATGCATTAAAAAGAAAAATCGCGCCGCGTCCAAACCAATTTCTTCAATTAAATCTTTTAAGGTTATGTACTCTCCTTTTCTCTTGGACATTTTTACTTCTTTGCCTTCGTTAACTAATCGGGCAAATTGAGTGATAATTATTTTTAATCTTTCGTTCGGCAATCCCGATGCTTTTAAACCGGCCATCAAACGCGGTTTATAGCCATGATGGTCAGCCCCCCAAATATTTATTACCTGGTCAAATTTTCTGGAAACCAATTTATCCAAAAGATAAGCCAAGTCCGAGAGAAAATAAGTCGGTTCAGCCGTACTCCTTACCAGTACCCGGTCTTCATTATCGCCAAATTCAGAACTTTTAAACCAAACAGCGCCTTCTTTCTCATAAATTAATTTTTTGGTTTTTAATTCTTTTAATAACTTTTCAGTGGCTTTTGTTGTATAAAGCTCTTCCTCGGAAAACCATTTATCAATTTTTATCTTTAAATCTTTCTCTATAAAATCCTTGTTTTCTTTTTGAACTTCTTGAGCTAAAAGATAGCCGGCTTCGCTTTCGGTCTTGGGTAGGAATTTTATCTTTTTGATTTTTTCTTCAATATACGGAGTTTTATAACTTTCTCCTTGACCGAGTGCGGTTTTACCAAGTTCTTTTATCTGATTGCTGACTTTCGCGTCATTAATATAGTATTCCCGAGCAACTTTATAGCCGGTGAATTCTAAAATATTAGCCAAAACATCGCCTAAAAAAGCGCCTCGGCCATTGCCGATGGTCAAAGGACCAGTAGGATTGGCAGAGATAAATTCAATATTTATTTTTCCTTTGTCCGCCGAAGCTTTAGCGTAGGAGGATTTTTGTTCTAATATCTCTTTCAGCTCTTGCTGAAAAATTTCCGGCTTGAGCCAAAAATTTATAAATCCCGGCTGTACAACTGTAGTTTCGTTAATAGAACTAATAAGGTATGTTGAAAAATTTGTTATTTGAGATTTTACCCCTTTTGCCACTTCGAAAGGATCTTCCTTTAATGTTTTTGCCAATCTCAAAGCGACATTGGTGGAATAATGTCCGAAATTTTTATTTTCGGGAGTAGAAATCTCTATTTCTATGTCTTCTTTTATTGATTCTTTTAAATAGTTGATAAGTTTTTCTTTCAGCATTAATTTTCATTTTAGCCCATAAAAGATTAAAATTAAAGCTAAGATGACTATCACCACCAATAAACGAGCTTATTTTGACTATCAAATCCTGGAAAATTACGAAGCTGGAATTGAATTAAGAGGATTTGAAGTTAAATCAATCAAAAACGGAAGAATTAATCTGGCCGGTTCTTATGCTGTTTTAAAAAATAATCAGCTTTGGCTTCTTAACACCGACATCCCTTCTTACCAGCTGAAAAACACGCCGGACGATTATGACTCAAAAAGAACCAGGCGCTTGCTCTTGAAAAAATCAGAAATTCAAGGATTAATCGGGAAAACTCATGAAAAAGGCTTGACTTTGGTACCTCTAAAAGTTTATACTAAAAACCGTAGAATCAAGATTGAAATCGGATTGGGCAAAAGACGAAAAAAGCAGGATAAAAGAGAACTGCTTAAAAAACGCGAGGATGAAAAGGCAATCCGAAAAATAGAATGAAATGGGAATGCATTGAATCGATTGCAGCACTTTTTAAAAATTGCAAGCCGAGGACGATCATCACCTCGTAAATCACTGGTCAAACAAAATAATTGCCAACAAAAATTTGGCACCCGCATTGGCTTTCGCTTAATGCGGCATCCGCTCTTTGTCGTTCAAGCTTAGAGGTTCGGGTGTTATAATTTGAACTTATTCCGATCCTTGCCGAAATCGGAAGACAATTTAGGCAAAAAGAATTTAGAAATTTTGTCCGACTTCTATTCTAGATTCTTCATTTAAATCGGACTAAGCTTGTAGAGATTTCTAAGGATTACTGCAAGACGCGGGTTCAACCCCGCCATTTCCACTAAATAATAAACTAAAGGTTTGATATATCAAAAGTTTATTTTGCTATAATAATTTTCAAAAACCATCGAATTTTATAGAAAAAACAATCAAATAACAGCAAGGGAGTTGAGAATTGTTGACGACCAAGGCAATAATCTTGGGGTGATGCCGCTTGAGGCGGCATTAAAATTAGCCGTGGAAAAAGGAGTAGATTTGATAGAAGTCGTCCCCAAAGCCAATCCGCCGGTCGCCAAAATTATCAGTTTTGACAAATTCCGTTATCAAAAAGAAAAAGAAGAAAGGAAAAAAGAAAAATCCTCAAAAGTCCACGAATTAAAACAAGTTCAGATTTCTCTGGCCGCTGCCAAAAACGATCTTGAAACAAAAGCCAGAAAAATTGAGGAATTTTTAACGAAAGGACACCCGGTTGACATTCTTTTAAGACTCAGAGGAAGAGAAAAATATAATAGGTCTTTCGCTTTGGGAAAATTAAAAGATTTTTTGAAATTTATCACCGGTGAATATAAAATAACCAAAGATGTGAAACCTGGCGGCCGAGGGCTGTCAATCCAAATAGCGAGGAAACAAAAACATGAAATCTAGCGTCAAAAATAGAATAAAAGTCACCAAAAAAGGGAAGCTTCTCAGAAGAAGAAAAATGGGACAAAGTCATTCTCGAGCCAAACAAACAAATACCCAAAAAAGACGCAAAAAAGGCATGCGGTCTTTGAATATAAAAATGAAAAATCTTAATAATTTTTAAATTATATGCCAAGAGTAAAACGAGGAAAAATTGCCACCAAAAAACGAAGGAAAATTTTAGGATACACCAAGGGTTATAAATGGGGAAGGAAATCCAAAGAAAGGGCCGCCAAAGAAGCATTACTTCATGCTTTGCCGAGAGCTTTCCGCGGCAGAAAAGAAAAAAAGAGAAACTTCCGCGCTCTTTGGCAAACTCAAATTAACGCCGCGGTTCGAGAGCACGGATTAATTTATAATAAATTTATCGCTGGTTTAAAAAAGAAAAATATTATTTTAGACAGAAAAATTCTGGCTGATTTAGCTCAGAATAATCCGGAAGTTTTCAAAAAAATAGTTGAAGCGGTAAAATAAAAAGTTTTTTATTTGCTTGATCCACCACGTAAAATTTTATGTGGAAGATTGACATAAAAAATCAAAAATTATATAATCGGTATATAATTAGTTTGTTATTTTAACAATT
>CAZYZO010000004.1:16886-27008 GCA_964651905.1 uncultured Candidatus Saccharibacteria bacterium
AAAAAGGAGGAATAAGTGAAAAGAAGCAATAATCATAAACCGAAAGAAGAAATAGAAAAAGGACACCACGAAAGAATTTTAAGAAACGATGTGTTACTGTCACGTTTAAAAAATAGTAAAAATAAATATATTAAATATAGACTGCTGATGCTGATAAGAAAGGGAACCCCAGAATAAAAATAAAATTTAAACCTAAAATTTAAAAACCCTTTGAGCTTATAATCAAGGGGTTTTAATTTAGAAAATTACTTAAAATATTCGAGAAGGTATTCTAAAGATTGTGTGTTAATAATATCTTTTTTTTCTGCCCATCCTCTCCGGGCTTGAGAAATTCCGTATCCGATAAAATGCAATTGATTGATATGATGAGCATCGGTATTAATAATCATTTTTACGCCAGCTTCTTTGGCTTTTTTAATATAAACGTCTCTTAAGTCCAATCTTTCGGGATAAGAATTTATTTCCAATATCGTCCCGGTTTCTTTGGCGACTTTTAAAATTTCATCAAAATCAATTTGATACTCGTCTCTCTTTTGGATTAACCGGCCGGTAGGATGGGAAATAATATCAACGTTTCTATTTTTCATTGCGGTGATTATCCTTTTTGTCATTTTGTCTTTTGTAATTTTAAATTGAGAATGAATTCCAGCAATCACGTAATCAAGTTTTTCTAAAGCTTCATCTTCAATATCAATCGAACCATCCGGCATTATATTAGCTTCGCAACCTTTTAGTATTTGAAATTTGAAGTTTGAAATTTGTTTGGAATTTGAAATTTGGATTTTGGAATTTAGCCGGTCTATTTCTTTATTGCGTTCCTTCAGTTGTTTTTCATCCAAGCCGTTTTCAATCCGCAAAAATTTAGTATGGTCGGCAATGCCGATGTATTCATAGCTCATCGCCATCGCGGCCTTGGCTATTTCTTCAATGGAATTTTCTCCGCCATTCCAATCAGAATGACAATGTAAATCCCCTTTAATATCTTGATAGCCGATTATTTTCGGCAAAGCATTTTTCTGAGCCGCTTCAATCTCGCCGGTATTTTCCCGGAGTTCGGGCTCCATTATTTCCATTTTTAATTTTTTATAAATTTCTTCTTCGGTTTTCCCGGCAATCATTTTTTTGCCCTTAAACAACCCATATTCATTCAATTTCAAACCCTTATTAACGGCAATCTGGCGCAAAACAATATTGTGCTCTTTTGAGCCGGTAAAATACTGCAGAGCCGAACCATAACTTTTTTCCGGCACCACCCTTAAATCAACATCAAAACCTTCTTTTCTCCTGATAGAAGCTTTGGTCGGGCCTTTTGCCCAAATTTTCACGACTCCCGGCACGGAAACGAAATAATCAATTATTTTTGACGGCTTTGAAGAAGCAACTAAAATATCAACATCGCCGATAGTTTCTTTTCTACGCCTGACCGAGCCAGCCTCACTGACGCTTTTTACTTCTTTAAGGCTTTTTAAACCACCGATAATTTCTTGAACTGTTGGCAAAATACCTCCCAATAAAAATCTCCCTTTTTCTCTTTTTAAAAAGGATATGCTTTGGAGAATATTTTTTTCGGTTTTTTCTCCGAAATGAGGAAGATTTCTGATTTTCCCGGCTTTGGCGGCCCTTTCTAAATCTTTTAAATTCTTAATTTTTAATTCTTTCCAAAGCGCTTTAACCATTTTGGGGCCGATGCCTTCAACCGCAATCAACTCTTTAACATCAACCGGATACTTCTTTTTATATTGTTCGTAATATTTAATTTCCCCGGTTTTCAGATATTCTTCAATTTTTTCCGCGATACTGACGCCAATCCCGGGAATTCTTTCCAATCCTTTTAATCCTTCTTTTTTATAAATATCATTTATGTCTTCAGTTAAGACTTCTAAAACCGCTCCCGCTCTTTCATAAGCGAAGGGTTTAAACGCCTCGCCGTCCATCTCTAAAAAAATGGCGAAGTTATAAAAAATTTGAGCAAGCTCCTGATTAACCATAGAATGAATTAAAATGGTTTTTCGGCGGGCGGTAAACGCGGAGCAAATCCATTTCTTACAAAAATGGATTTGCGAATTAACAATAAAACTGAGGAAGATAAAAGGCCAAAAATACTAACTAAAACAAAAACGATTTTAAAACCGAAAACACTCGCTAACCAGGCACCGCAAATACTGGCAATACCGGCGGCAAGTCCCAAACTACTGCTCTCAATACTCCAAGAAAAAGCTTCTCTGCCCTTATCAACATGACGGGTGAAAACCGCATACCAAGATGGAACCACTGCCGCCATCGCGATAGCACGGGTAAATTCTAAAATATAAATATGCCAGGGTTGAGAAGAAAAAACATAACCCAAAGGAATTAAATTAGCCGCGTACATTCCTATAATCAGATAAATAAAGTCATCTTTTTCTCCATGGTTTTTATCCATTTGACGGGCAATAAATGGCTGGATAATTGATTTAGTAATCCAATAAATCGCAGCCACTATTCCTACTATTTTTAAACTCCCTCCTTGAATTTGTTTGGTCAAAAAAATGGCGAAAATCGGGCCAATCAACCCCCAACCCGATTGCAATAAAAAATCCGAATAAATCAGAGTTTTAATAACTTTATTTATTTTAATCATTTAATTTTCCGAAGCGACAAGAAATTTAAATTGATTGTCTTTAAAATCAATCTTTATTTTATCGCCTCTGATAATTTCGCCCTTTAAAATTTTATTTGCCAAAATGTCTTTAATTTTTTCCGAGATTACCCCCCGCAACGGCCGGGCGCCGAAAGACGGATCATAACCCAATCTCGCCACTTCTTTAATCGCTGTTTCGGAAAATTCCATAAAATAACCCTGCTCTTCCAGAGTTTTTACCAAATCGTCAAGATTTATTTTGGCGATAGAAACAATTTCATTAAGACTTAATTCCTTAAAAACGACTATTTTGGAAAAACGATTCAATAATTCCGGCTTGAAAAAATCAATCAATTTTTTCTTTAAATATTGAGCGATGGCGGTCATTGGCTCACCGGCGTCAAGGGCTTGTTTAATAATATCCGAATGAGCGTTGGAAGTGGCGATAATAATCGTATTCTGAAAATTAACAGTCCTCCCTAAGCCATCGGTCAGCCGGCCGTCGTCAAAAACCTGCAAAAAAAGATTCAAAATATCAGAATGACTTTTTTCAAATTCATCAAGTAATATCAAACAATAAGGTTTTTGCAATACCGCTTCGGTCAAGCTTCCTATAATTTTCCCGTCCGGCGAACCGATAAATCTGAGAATACTTTCTTTGGTTTGATATTCGCTCATATCAAATCTGACCATCATTTCTTCGGAACCAAATTGAACCCGAGTTAAAATCTTCGAAAGTTCGGTTTTACCGACGCCAGTAGGACCCACGAACAAAAAGTTCGCAATCGGTCCTTTGGAACGCGCTAAGCCGCTGCGGTATTCTCGGAGAGCGGTTGAAACCGCTTTTACCGCTTCTTCTTGGTCTATTAATTTTTGATGAATGATTGATTCTAAATTTAATAGTTTTTCTGATTCTTCCTTGCCGGGTTTGTATAAAGGAATATTAATTTTTCTTTGGGCTACTCTTAAAACATCTTCAGCTTTCAATATTTTTTCCCCTTTCTGGCTGCTATCCGCCAAAGCTTCTTTTAAAAGATCTTCGGCGCTGGCTGGTAAAAGTTTCTGACGGAAATATTTATGGGCTAAAATAACCGCTTGTTTGATAGCGGAAAAACTAAATGCCATTTTATACTGATTTTCCAAAATTAAGGCGTCATAAGTTAAAATTCTGACTGCTTCGTTTTCAGAAACCTCTTCAACATTGATTATTTCAAAGACACTTGATAACTCGCTTCTCGGCTCAATCAATCGTTTATGTTCTTGAGGAAAAACCGTAGCCACCAACGGAAAAGCATTGGAAAAAATAAAAGGCAAAAGTATTTCTGAAGCGTTTAAATGAGCTTCGCCAGAGGTTTCAATCAAATTATCAATATTGGGAACATATAAAATAATATTCCCGGCATCAACAATCTCGTTCATAATGGTGTTAACTCTTAAAGCCACTTCGTTCGGCGTCCCGCCCGAAACCAATTCCGAGGCGTTTAAAGAAACCAATCTCCTGTCAAAAAGCTGAGGAGGGACATCGTCTTTTAAAATATTGAAAACTAAATGAGCCACCAAAGTTTCTTTTCCGCTCCCGGCTTCGCCAACCAAAAGCGCGTTTGGTTTGGTAGTTCTGGATAGAATAGTTACCATCTGTTCGTATTCTTTTTCATGGCCGATTAAAAAACCAACTCGTTCACTTCTGGCGAGTTCTGTAAAATCAATCCCAAATTTGTCCAAAGTCGGTGTCGGCCGGGAAGTCCAGGCGCGGTTGACTGTCCGATGCCTCTTCGGTTTATAAGGCCTTTGGGCAAAACCTCCGAGCGTTACCGGGCTTTTTTTAAAGAAATTAAATTCACTTTTAAATCGGCTTAAGATTAAGGCGTTGTTCAAATCTTCCGGCTCAATGGAAAAAAGATAAAAAAGCCGAGCGATGTTCTTATCGCCTAAAAATACTAGAGAAGAAAAAATTTCTTTCGGCTCAATATACTTGCTCTTATTTCCTATAGCTTGGTTGAAAGCGCTTTGTAAAAGAATTTTGATTTTCTCTATTAATTCATCTTTGGTTTGTTCGGTTTTTTCTTTTTGACTGGCCGCAATCATTTCATCAACTTTATTGATAAAATCCTGGAGTGAAACGTCCATTCGCCAAAGCCCCTCTCGTATTTCTTTTAGCTCGCTTAAAAGTTTAATTAAATGAAGATAAAAATTTCCCTCTAAAATCAACGTTTTATCAAAAGCCTTTTCCAAAATAGCTGAACTGGCTGGCGTAAGATACGAATAAAAATTGATTTCTTTTTGATTTTTTTCGTCTAAATCAAGCAGGGAATTTTTAGCTTGGCCAAGATGGAAAATTTTATCAAGCAGAAAAACAGAAAATAACACCCCAAGCCAAAAAAGCCATTTGATATCAGACAATAAAAAACTGACGGCGGCGATAATGAAAATAAAAAAGAGACAATAATAAATTATCCGCAGAAAAGAACGCAGCCAAAAAGGCAACGCCAAATATGGATCTTTAAAACAAGTTTTCGAAATTTCCTTTGCCATTGAAAAAAATTTGATAAATGATAAATAACGGAATAATTAACCAAACTAAATAAATAGCGATGGCTAAAATAATTATTATTGTGTAAACGATAAAGCTCAAAAAAATACGGCTACTCCTAAAGAAAAAACCCAAGGTATAGCCGATAAATGTTCGATCCTGGTAAAGAGGTTTAAAAAGATGCTTTAAAATGATTTTAAAAGCAAAAAATCTGTCTAAATTTTCCAGAATCGAAATTAAAGTATGGCCAAAAAAATAAGAGCCATCAACATACCAATGCCTGAAAAAATCGGTTATTTGAGAAAAAGAACGATTAAGAATATAAGCCATTACGATGATTATAGCAAATCTTGATTTGATATATCAAAAATATAGCAGACCAAAGTCTGATATATCAAAGATATAGCAATTTTATCAGCTCAAACCAAAAAGTTGATTAACGTTCTGAGTCGTTTTTTCAGCCACTTCTTCTAAAGAAACTTCTTTAATTTCGGCGATTTTTTTAGCGACTTCAACTACAAAAGCCGGCTCATTTCTTTTGCCGCGAAAAGGCACTGGCGCCAAAAATGGCGCATCGGTTTCCAAAAGGATCTTTTCTAAAGGAATTTTTTTTATAAGATTGTCGTAATCCCGAGCATAAGTGATAATTCCGGTAAAGGAAACAAAAAGCCCCAAATCCAAAAGTTTTTTCGCTTGAGATAAGCGACCCGAAAAACAATGAACCACACCCTTAAACTTTCCTCCCTCATTTTTGTAGCCGGAAAGAATTTTTATTAAATCATCATAAGCGCCGCGGCAATGAATCGCCACCGGTTTATTTAATTCTTCCGCTAAAGACAAAAATCTCAAAAAAAATTCTTTTTGCCTGATTTTAGTTTCTTCATCACTTTCTAATCCTTTGTAATCCAAGCCAATTTCTCCAATACCGACAACTTTCTTGTCTTTTGCCATTTCTTTTATTGATTCGAAATCCGTCAACGCTTTTTCATAATTTTTTATTTCTCCCGGATGAATGCCGATTACCGAGAAAACATTGTCATATTTTCTGGAAAGTTCTATGGATTTTTTTGCTGATTTCAAATCGCAGCCGATATCAATAATTTTTTTAACGCCGGCTTTATCGGCTTTGTCCAAAACCTTTTCTAAATCATCGGCAAATTCTTCCATGTTAAGATGGCAGTGAGTGTCAATAAAAGCCATAAAAATTATTTTATCCTTGGAAAAAGAGTTTCTATATTTTTAACTTTCAAGCTTTTTTTACCAAACTCAATTTGACTAAGGATTTTCTGTGATGTTTGAGGCAGAAATGGGCTTAAAAATTCTGCTGTTTTCACTAAAATAAGCGCTAAATTGCCAAGTTTTTCCTCTTTTTTCCCCGCGTCTTTTATTTTCCAGACCTCGTTTTCATTAAGATATTTATCGCCAAAACCAATTAATCCCCAGATTTCCGCCAATGCTTCGTTAAATTTAAATTCGCTGAGTTTTTCATTAATAATTTTTTCGGTCTGTTTTATTTTTTTATCAATTTCTTTGTCGGGCCGGCTAATTTCAATTTCTCCGATTTCCTTGATTAAAGTTAAAACCCGGCTATTATAATTTCCCAAGCCATTGGCTAAATCCGCATTATAGCGTTCTTCAAATTTTTTATAACTGAAATCTCCGTCTTCGCTTGGAGAAATTCCTCTAAGAAGATAATAACGGACAGCGTCAACGCCGTATTTCTCAACCAATTCAAAAGGGCTGACAATATTATTCAAAGTCTTTGACATCTTTTTCCCTTCAACCGTTATAAAGCCGTGGACAAAAATTGATTTTGGCAAGGGCAATTTGGTTGACAAAAGCATGGCTGGCCAGATTAAGGCGTGAAATCTTAAAATATCTTTCCCAATCATATGAAGGTCGGCTGGCCAGTATTTTCTAAAATTTTTTTCATTATCAGAACCATAGCCAATCGCCGAAATATAATTTGTTAAAGCCTCTCCCCAAACATAAATCGTCTGAGTTTCGTCGTCCGGTGCCGGAATCCCCCAGAATAAATCTTTTCTTGGCCTTGAAAAACTAATGTCTTCTACGCCCTCTTTTATGAACGCTAGTACCTCGTTTTTCCGTGTTTCTGGAATAATTTTCAATTCATCGTTTTTAATTCTTTTTTCTATTTCCCGAGCGTATTTTGAAAGCCGGAAAAAATAATTTTCTTCATTTATAATTTCGGGTTTTGTGCCGTGATCAAGACATTTTCCGTCAACCAAATCTTTTTCCGTAATAAACGCTTCATGCCCAACGCAATAAAGTCCCTGATATTGCTTTTTATAGATATCTCCGCTTTGAACCAATGCCCGCCACATTTTTAAGACTCCGGGCCAATGGCGTTTTTGGTCAGTCGTTCTGATAAAATCATCCCAGGAAAGATTTAAAAGATTTTTTAAAGCCCGGTTTTTTTCTGCAATTTCATCAACAAAAACCCTGGGTTTTTTACCTGCCGCTTCTGCTGCTCGGGCTATTTTTGTGCCATGTTCATCAGTGCCCGTAAGAAAGAAAACATCAAAACCAGCCTGACGATAATAACGCGCCACGACATCTGCCTGAATAGATTCAAACGCAAAACCAATATGAGGCGGGGCGTTCGCATAGGCAATTGAAGTTGTTAAATAAAATTTTGCCATTTACGGATTTTATTGCTCTTTTGCCGCCAGCTCTGTTTTACGCTTGGAGAAATCTTCGGTTATTTCTTGTATAGTCACTGTTATCGGAACCGCTAAAAGCACTCCGACCCAAGAGGCAATCGCATAGCCGGCCAAGAGCGATAAAATAACTATCGCCGGATTAACGCCGATGGTTTTTTTCATTACCAAAGGCATTAAAATCTGGGATTCAAATTGCTGGATAGCGATAAAAAGAATAATCACATAGACAGCCAACATCCAAGATTTAGAAAAAGCCAGAAAGACAGCAATGGCTCCGGCGACAATCGGACCGGCCATCGGCACTAATTCAAAAATGCCGGCAGTCACGCCTAAAAGCAAATTATATTTTACCCCCAAAAACCAAAGGCCAAAAAAAGTTAGCCCGCCGACAATAGCGCTTAGAAAAAGCTGGGCTTGGAGCCAACGCCCCCATTTCTTATTTATTCTTGAATAAACATCTATAACCCGACTTTCATATTTAGCCGGCAAAATCGCTCTAAAGAAATTTTCCACTCCGTTTTTATTGACGGCCAAATAAAAAGTTAAAACAAAAACCACGATTAAAAGCACGACATTGCCGAAAATACGGCTGGCAATATCCATAAAAGACTCGTTGCCGCTCAGCAAAGCATTAACTAAATTTTCCTGTCCTTTGCTTAAATCAATTAAAAGTTGGAAAGACCCGGCTGGCTGCAGGAAAAACGGCAATTTTTCTTCCAGATGAGTAAGAAAATCTTTGAATTCAATGGCGGCAATAGGAATAATACTATAGAGTAAAACCGTTAAAATCGCCAGGCAAACAATAAAAATCATCAAAACCGCCAAGGCGCGAGGGAATTTTCTCTTTTCAAAAAATAAAATAATCGGGTCAATCGCCGAAGCGAAAACGATTGCCAAGAAAAAAGCAAAAAAAGCTTGGCGAGCAACGATAAAAATCGTTATAAAAATAACCATGATAAGAACTCGCCACAAAGTTCCCCAAGAAATGTCGATGATTTTTCTCTCCATTTAAAATAACTTTATCAAAATTTCAGGACTTTTTCAATTTTCCCTTGGTCTTTCTGAGGACCGATTAAAGCGAGATTAAGCTTTGAATTCTGAAAAATATCTTTTGCTACCGCCTGGATTTCTTCTTTGGAAACCACCTGAATTTTTTTGCTTATTTCTTCGGGCGTCATTATTTCTTCTTTTAAAATTTCCTGCCCTCCGTAAAAACTGGCCAATTCGTCAGAGCTTTCCAACCCCAAAAATAGATGACCGATAAGATGATTTTTTGCTGTTTGGAGCTCATCTTTTTTTACTGCTTCTGTTTTTATTTTATTTAATTCTTCAATAATAACTTTAGTGATTTCTTCTACACGATTATTGTCAATACCAGCAGAAATTGCCAGATAACCGTGGTCTATCAATAAATCACTTTCTGAACGAATATAATAGCAGGCGCCAAGTTCTTCTCTAAGTCTTTGAAATAATCGCGAGCTCATTCCCCCGCCTAAAATATCGGAGAGCAATTTTAAAACAGATCTTCTTTTATCAAAAATATTATAAGCCCTTACGCCTAAAATCAAATGGGTTTGGTCTAATATTTTTTCTTTTGTTAAAATCCCCGGCTTATTTTGAATGTCTTTGGTCGGGACTTTAATTTCCCTTTTTTCTTCCCCGATATTTTTAAAATTTTTCTTGATTAAATTAATAACTTCATTTTCTTTAATTTCTCCGGCGACCACTACGGTTGTAGCGTCGGCTAAATAATGTCTTTTTCGATAATCTACAATGTCATCGCGGCTTATTTTTTTAACAATTTCTTTGGTGCCGGCAACAGACCATCCGGCCGGCTGATCTTTATAAAGCAACTTAACGAAAAGTTCCTGGACTTTTTGCATCGGGATATCTTCATACATATTAATTTCTTCAATAATAACTCCTCGTTCCTTCTCAATTTCTTTTGGGTCAAAAATGGGATTAATGTAAAGGTCGGCGACAATCTCTAAAATTTTCTCAAAATGCTGCGGTAAGGCCTTGGCAAAATAACCGGTTAATTCATTACTTGTAAAAGCATTATAAAGCGCCCCTAAATGGTCTAATTCGGCTGTGATGGATAAACTTGTCGGTCTTTTTTTTGTTCCTTTAAAGCAAAGATGCTCTAAAAAATGGGAAATGCCATTAATCTCTTTTGTTTCATATTCGGAGCCGGTAGAAGTAAGAATTAGAGCCGTGGTTGAAAAACTGTCCTCTTTCGGAACCAGTATTATTCTTAATCCATTTTCTAAAATAATTTTTTTATACAT
>CAZYZO010000005.1:0-7431 GCA_964651905.1 uncultured Candidatus Saccharibacteria bacterium
GGATGGAAAAATTATTACCTTATTGTTAAAATTATTTGCAATAAAATTTACCGCCAAATCGAGCGAAACTCCGAGTTCCGCTAAAAGATAAAAATATGACACAAATTCAATCAGCTGGGAAAAATCAAATAACTCGCGAGATGAAAAAAGTTGCTACAGATGAGAAGATTGGTGTTGGTCTTTTAAAAGAAAAAATAAAGCAGGGTTTAGTTGTTATCCCCGCAAATATTAATCATAGAAATCTCAAACCAATTGGGATTGGTTATGGTTTAAAAGTAAAAATTAATGCCAATATTGGGACATCTACTTTAAAATCCGATTTAAAAACCGAGCTTAAGAAACTAAGAGTAGCTATTGAGGCCGGCGCAGATACAGTAATGGATTTAAGCACTGGCGGCGATTTGGATAAAATAAGAAAAGAAATAATTAAAAACTGCTCTATTCCACTTGGAACCGTCCCGATATACCAAACAATGATAGAAGCGGGAGGAATAAAACAAATGAGTATCGATGTTTATTTGAAGGTTTTTGAAAAGCATGCTAAGGATGGCGTTGATTTTGCTACTGTTCATGCTGGCGTTACAAAAAGAGTAATCCCCTTAACCAAGAAAAGAGTAATGAAATCTGTCAGCCGCGGCGGATCTTTTTTGCTGGCATGGATGAAATATCATAAGAAAGAAAATTTTTTATACGAACATTTTGACGAAATTTTAAAAATTGCCAAAAAATATAATGTTACTTTAAGTTTAGGAGATGGTTTAAGGCCCGGATGCCTTGCCGATGCCACCGATGAAGCTCAAATTCAAGAACTTAAAATTTTAGGAGAACTCGCCAAAAAAGCAAGACGAGCCGGAGTCCAAGTGATGATTGAAGGTCCTGGTCATATTCCTCTGAATGAAATTGAGAAAAATGTGGTTTTAGAAAAGAAATATTGCAATAATGCTCCTTTTTATGTGCTGGGTCCTTTGCCTACTGACATTGCCACTGGTTATGACCATATTGCCTGTGCTATCGGTGGAGCTTTAGCCGGGTGGAAAGGGGCTGATTTTCTTTGTTATGTAACTCCCAAAGAACATATCGGCTTGCCGGATGTTGACGATGTAAGAGACGGGGTAGTTATTACCAAAATCGCCGCCCATATTGCTGATATTGCCAAAGGAAATAAAGAAGCGGTTCGGAGAGATCTAAAAATGGCGAAAGCAAGAGAAAAGGTAGATTGGGAAAAAATGCTGAAATATGCGATTGACCCCAAAAAATTTATTGAATTAAGAAGAGAAGAATGCAAAAAAAATCCTCAACTTAAAAAGGTAAAATATTGCTCTATGTGTGGTCCTTTCTGCGTTTTCAGAATTTTTAAAGGATAAAATACCAAATATTTTTCCCTTTAGCGAGCGGGTACAAAATTCAGTGCTCCGTCATAGGCGGTGGCAGTCAATATTTTTTATCGAGAGACCGAGGGG
The DNA here is from genome assembly GCA_964651905.1 of uncultured Candidatus Saccharibacteria bacterium. Lineage (GTDB taxonomy): Bacteria > Patescibacteriota > Minisyncoccia > UBA6257 > UBA9933 > CAZYZO01. The sequence continues at coordinate 1,461 of CAZYZO010000005.1, forward strand.
CATAAAAAAACACGAAGTAAAATTTCGTGTTTTTTGATGTATTAATGAATTTTTTATCTTATTGTTGCTTTTAATTCTTTTCTAGTCTTTTCTATTATTCTATTTTGAATTTCATTCACTTCTCTATTGGTTAAAGTTCTTTCTGGTGAACGGTAAACAATCCTAAACGTATAAGATTTTTTATCTCTGCCGAATTTTTTCTCGTCTTCATACTGATCCAAAAGTTTTACTTCTTCAATTAGGTTTTCGGCGAAATCCCTGATAATTTCATAATAATTATTAAGGTTTATATTCTTATCAATTATAAAAGAAATATCTCTTGAAATCAGTGGATATTTACTGACCTCCTTGAATTTGCTGTTTATATCCTTAAACTGGCTAGTGATTCTGGAGTCTTCAGACCACAAAATTCTAATATCAGGAATTCCCATTTTTATCATCGCCAATCTGTCCCCGAAACCAAAAGCCCATCCATTATAAATATTGGGATCAATTCCAAAATTTTTCATAACTACGGGATTTACCAATCCAGCTCCATTTACCTCCATCCATTCACCGTTAAATCTAATATCCATTTCAAGACTTTCCACCGTATAAGGAAACTCGTCAGGAATAAATCTCCACTCAACATTTTTACCGAAAATACTTGTTGCTAAATCAATCTGTATATCCTTTAAATCTTTTTGCGTAATGATTTTCTTAGATTTTTTACAAATATATAATCCGTCAATTTGATGAAAGGCGGGATAATGGCTTTTGTCAATTTCATCTTTACGGAAAACTATTCCTGGACACAACGCTCCAATGTGGCCATCATTTTCTAATCTTTTTAAAATTTCTTGGTCTTTTAAATAGAATGACCAAAAGGCTGTCGTGTGGGTGCGTAAAATGTGCGTGCTATCTAAATAATAAGTGTCTGTTTCCTTTCTGCTTGGGTGATTTTGAGGCATATTTAAAAGATCAAAACACTGCTCAACAGTTATAATTCGCGGAAAATCAACTAAATCAAAATCTTTAAATCTCGGCAGATTTATTATCTGTTCAAATAAAATCTTAACAGGAGAATTTTCCTTTTTTGTCAAATCTGGTAGTGCCAAAAATCTTTTTATACGCTCTGCCCTGGTATCTTTTCTTTTATTTAACTCCTTAATTAAAACTTCTTCGTTTTTATCTTTTATTATAATTTTTTTATTCATAACAATAAGGTATAAATGATAAAATAACTAAAAACCTTTTTTTAAGCTTAGTCATTTTTTTCTTCAAAAAACAAATTTATGATCCTTGATTGTTTATTTAATTATAATATATTGTCCAATTAGTATCAATCTTTATCCCAGTTTCAATTATTGATATAATAGACAAAGGTTGTATTAATAAATAAGTTATAATAATTAATTATATGAATAAAATTATGGCCCTTCTTAAAAAACAAAAATTTATTTCTTTCATAATTATTTCAACGATTCTATCGTTTATTTTTTTAGTGATTCCTTTTTCTTGCCACGCCGCTACCCAACTCAAAAAAACCGTTAAACCTGCCGGTCAAGGCGGAGATTATACTTCTCTTGAAGAGTGTATGAACGCCAATGAGCAAGATTTAGTTACCAATGATTTATATTTTGACGTAGAGATAGACGGAGATTGGTCAGGTGGGGCGGATACGACAGCGGTTACGATACATAATTATACTACCGATGCCACTCATTATATCAACATCTACACGACAAGTGCGGCGAGACATAGAGGATATTATGACACAGATAGATATAGAATAGAGGTGGGCGCTGATGCATTCAAAAGTATAGATATCAATAATTTAAAACTTACTGGATTAGTAATTAAAAATGGTGAGGAGGGAAGTGGTGTTAATGAAGCTTTTAAATTTTTAGATACTGCGGAGCCAGATGTGGCTAATTTAGAAGTTAATTCTTGCATTTTTCTTACTCCATTTGAAGGAGATGCTGTTTCTGCCCAAGGTTTAAATATAACTTTTAGAAATATTATCGCTATCTCTTCTTCGGATTATGGTTTTTATATTAAGGGAACTAATGTTATTATGCAAAACTGTATTGCTTATGGTGATTGGGGCGGTTTTAGTATAGAAGCTGTAACTTTGGAAGTAACTAACTGTTATGCAGTAACAAGTGGGACTAGTTTAGGTAGTTTAGGTTATGAGCTTACTGCTGAAGAAGTAGAGATTGTTACCAGCAGGTCTAATGATGGTTCTGAAACCATAACCGAGATTGAGTATGAATTTCAAATTCCTGGAGGAAGTTCTTTTCCACAAAATCATACTTTTGTCAATGGAAATATATTTAGGGGCACGGTGATTATTATGGAGACTGAAGAAATGGCTTTTGTTTACGATGATATTGAAGGCAACTTATTGGATTCAGTTACAGAAGAAATAGTTGGAACAATAGATTATGAAACAGGTGAATGGAGCGCTACTTTTGGTCCTACTCCTTATGGTGATATATATGCTTTTTATTCTTATGGAGCCACTCCTGTTGCTTATTCAACCTCAAGCGGTTCATATTTCACTAATATAACTCCAGGAAGTGAGAACTTTCATATTGGAGCATTGTCTGAATTAAAAGATATAGGAACAGACCTTTCGGCTGATTTTACTATTGATATAGATGGAGACACTCGTCCAACTGGAGCAAACACTTGGGATATAGGAGCGGATGAATATGTTATTCTTAATTCTTCTCCCGAGGCCCCTTCATCTTTAGGCCCTCCATCTTTGGTTGATGGTTCTTTGGGGGACGATAATACTCCGACCTTGCAATTTACTCAAACTGATCCTGATGCTGCGGATACGGTCAAATATCAAATCCAAATTGCCACTTCTTCGGATTTTTCCACCCAAGCTATAGATTACACTTCAGTTTTAATGGCTACTGGAACAGCCAGCTTTACGGTTGGCCAAGCCTTAGGCGACGGCATATATACCGTGGGTTCAGAAAGCCAAACTCTTTCCGATGATTCATATTATTGGCGAGTAATGTCCACGGACAACAGTGATGCCACTTCTTCTTGGGCAACTGCCAATTCTGGGGATATTGCTTTCAAGGTTAATACCGTGGCCCCTACCGTTTCCATCTCTTCTAGCTATCCTTCTTATTCAGGTCCCAGCAATCAAACTAAACCATTAACTCAATCTCAAGTTCCGCTAGTCACCCTACCTTCTAACTACAGCTTTAATACTAACCTGAGTTACAATCAAACCAACCTATCTGTCGGCTATCTCCAGATATTTCTTAAATTTCAGGGTAAAGATGTCTATCCCGAAGGCCTGATTTCTGGCTGGTTCGGGCCCTTAACCAGACAAGCGGTTATTCGTTTTCAGGAAAAATACAGCCAAGATATTTTAGCTCCTTGGGGTCTAACCAAAGGAACTGGTTTTGTCGGCAAGACTACTCAGGCGAAGATTAAGGAAATTTTGGGAAAATAAAATATGAAAAATTACGCTAAAATTGGGAATCGTAAAGGAAAGCCGGCTTATCGGACACCGAGCCGTTTTATCGCTAAAAAGGTTTTAGAAAAGAATAAGCCGTCTCTTCAAAGAACCTGGAATTTGGCGAAGCGTTTAGAATACCGAAAAACCAGAGAAAAACGAAAATAATCAAAGCATTGACAAAAAATTTTAGATAGATTAGTATATCTTCAGATATATCGAATTTTCGATTCGCTATAGTTATATCCGTAGACAGTGGGCATCCCGCCTTCGCATAAAGCTTCGGCGAGGCGCAGTAAGTCCTGCCGAGGAAATGTAATAAGTATTTTCTATTTCTACGGATTTAAAAGTCCGTTTTTTATTTTTAAAAAATATGAAAAGTAAAATTCAGAAACAAAAAGAAATAGAATTAGGAGAAAAGCTTTTAAAAGAAAGCCAAAATTTGATTTTTGTTGATTTTTCGGGAGCGACTGTGAATGATTTGAAAAATTTAAAGAATAATCTTAAAAAACAGAAAGCCAGTTTTAAGGTTGTCAAAAAAAGATTGTTAAAAATAATTTTCCAGAGATTGGGGATTGATTTTGACCCCACTCAGTTTGACGCGCAAGTCGGAACGATTTTTATCCCGGCTGAAGACATTACTGAAGCCGTTAGCCCGGTTTATCGGCTTTTTAAAGAAAAAGAGAAACAGAAAACCGGATTCAAAATTTTAATCGGCTACGATATTAAAAATAAGCTTATTTTGGACGAGGAAAAAATGAAATTTATCGGCCAGCTGCCGTCCCGAGAAATTGTCTTGGGACAATTTTTGGGAACGATTGCGGCTCCGATAAGAGCAATGTTGTATATTTTAAGCGAAAGGTCGAAAAAAACGACATCGTAAAAATTATAAATTAAGAAATCTATGACAGATAAATTTAACGAAATAATTTCAAAAATTGAAACTTTAACTACCGCCGAATTAGCCGAGTTAGTTAAAAAGATGGAAGAAAAATTCGGCATTTCAGCTGCCGCTCCGGTTGCGGCTGGAGCTGCTGCAGGAGCTAGTGCTGAAGAGAAAACGGCTTTTAATGTTATTTTAAAGTCCGCTGGCGATCTTAAAATTAATGTTATTAAAATTATTAAAGAGATTACTGGTTTGGGATTAAAAGAATCGAAAGAATTAGTTGATGCTGCGCCGAAAGTTATCAAAGAGGAGCTTGCTAAAGCAGACGCGGAAGAAATGAAAAAGAAATTAGAAGAAGCCGGCGCTACTATTGAGATACAATAAACTTTCTGCAAATCTTTTTGGGTATGTGCCCGTGCGTCCTTAGCTCAGTGGTAGAGCGTTCGATTCACATTCGAAAGGTCGTAGGTCCGATCCCTACAGGACGCACCAAATAAATTCCGACAATATTGTCGGGATTTTTTATTCCAAAACAAATTTTTTATGGTTATGAGAGAAGTTAATAAATTGTTGATAATTTTAGTAAATTTTTCTTGAAGTTGGCTTAAACAAAGGATTTTTTAAAAACTTATTTCAAGCATTTTTAATTTTGACTTTAAACAATAGTGGCGTAAAATTAAATAAAAGTGGGGAACTGTGGATAAGTATGGGGATAAGTAGTCAAAATGGTGAATAACTAATATGTTTATCGGCGAATATCAACACAATTTAGATTCAAAAGGAAGACTGGCAATACCGTCTAAATTTAAAGCGGATTTAGAAACCGGAACAATTATAACTAGGGGACTGGACCGTTGTTTGTTTGTTTTTACGAATAAAGAATGGGAGCAGCTGGTTGGGAAGCTGGTTAAATTGCCTTTGGCCGGAGCTAATTCCCGGGCTTTTGTCAGATTAATGTTGGCTGGCGCCATTGATTCCAAACTTGATTCTCAAGGAAGAATTTTAATCCCTGATTATTTGAGAAAATACGCGAATTTAAAAAAGCAGGTGACGATTGCCGGACTTTATAGCCGAATTGAAATTTGGGATACCGAAAACTGGCAGCAATATAAACAGAAAACCGAAAGCAAGTCAGAAGAAGTAGCGGAAAAACTTTCGGAATTAGGAATATAAGTGAAATTAAGAATGATAAATGTCAAAGCTCAAATGTCAAATGTCAAAAGTTTTTGGGTTTTAGATTTTAATTTTTGTCATTTGGAAATTGTAATTTGAGATTTATGACCCATATTCCTGTTCTTTTAAAAGAAGTAATTGAAATTTTAAATCTTGAACCAAGAAAATTTATTGTTGACGGTACAATCGGAGACGGGGGACACGCAGCTGAAATTTTAAAAAAGATTTCACCCGGCGGAACATTATTGGGAATTGATTGGGACAAAAATACGATTGAAAAATTGGAAAATGATCCGAAACTGCATCCGAATGAAACGAAAATAATTTTTATCAATGAAAACTATGTGAACCTGCCGGAAATTTTAAAAAACCAAAATTTAGGCAAAGCTGACGGATTGATTCTTGATTTAGGATTTTCATCAACTTTATTAGAAGAATCAGGTAGGGGA
>CAZYZO010000005.1:7531-23258 GCA_964651905.1 uncultured Candidatus Saccharibacteria bacterium
GCGGACATTATTTATAAATACAGCGGCGAAAGATTTTCCCGAAGAATCGCCAAAAAAATTATTAAAGCGAGAAGAAATAAAAAAATAAAGACCACTTTGGAACTGGCGGAAATAATAAAATCAGCAGTTCCAAAAAATTATAAAAAAAATCGTTTGAATCCGGCCACCAGAACTTTCCAAGCTTTAAGAATTTATATCAACAACGAATTAAATAATTTATCAAAAGTATTAAATAATTTAACGTTCATTTTAAAACCGCAGGGCCGCATCGTCATAATCTCTTTCCATTCTTTAGAAGACAGAATCGTCAAACAGCAGTTTAAATTATTAGAGAAAGAAGGAGAATTAAAAATTTTAACAAAAAAGCCTATTGAACCGGGCGAAGAAGAAATAAAAATTAATGCTCGGGCTCGCTCCGCCAAGCTGCGAGCCGCCGAAATACTATGACTATTATCAAGCCAAATAAAAACAAAAATAAGACGTTTTTAGTGATTTCTTTGTTATTTTTAGCCATTATTGGGCTGGTTAGCCAGGAAGTTTATAACTACTCGCAGTCAGTAACGCTCCGCCATGATATGGATAATTTAAAGAAAAATCTCCGTGAGACAGAGGTGACGAACGCGGAAATTAAAAATAAAATTTTTACTTTTTTTGAGCCGGAAAATATTAAAAAAATAGTTGAGGAAAGGGGATTAGTTGAAGAAAATAATCCAAAATACATAAAAATTTCTGACAATAATATATTAGCAGCGAGATAAAAAAATTTAGTTTTAATTTATGAAGTGGCGGATTTTAACTTTGATTTTTGTTTTTAGTCTTTGTTATGCGGGTTTAGTTTGCCATCTTTACAAACTTCAAATAAAAGACGGATTAATTTTTTCAATCCAAGCCGCCGACCAAAATAAAAATGCCGAGTTTATTAAACCAAACCGCGGCAATATTTATTTTATTGATAAAGACAATAAATCTATTGCAGTAGCATTAAATAAAGATTTACCTTTAATTTATGCAGAGCCGAAAGAAATTGAAAACGTAAATGAAACAGCTCAAAAAATTTCTTCCATTGTCGGCAAATCAGAGGAATATTTGAAAAAAAGTTTATCAAAGCCAAATGATTTATATGAACTTTTAGTTTATCCGGCTTCCGATGAACAAGTTGAACAGATTAAAAATCTCAAATTAAAAGGCGTTTATATTAAAAATCAACTTTCGCGTTTTTATCCTTTTGAAGAAACCGCCGCCCATCTTTTGGGGTTTGTCGGACAAAATCAGAATAATGAAAATATTGAAGGTCGATATGGCGCTGAAGCGTATTTTAATAAATTTTTAACCGGCAAGACCGGCGAAATAAAAGGCGATTTTATAATCAAAGCGGTTGATGGCAGCGATATATTTTTAACCATTGACCCAAGTATTCAATCTCAAGCCGAACAAATTTTAAGTTCTCTTATTAAACAATACGGCGCCACTGGCGGAACAGTTATCGTAGAGGAACCGAAAACCGGAAAAATTTTAGCGATGACCAATTCTCCTACTTTTAATCCTAATAAGTATTGGGAATTCAATCTTTCCAGTTTTTTAAATCCGGCGGTTCAAGCGGTTTACGAACCCGGTTCTGTTTTTAAAATATTGACGATGGCGGCCGGCATTGACAGCGGAAAAATTACTCCTCAAACAACTTATATTGATACCGGTTCGGTGACGTTTAACGGAAAGACAATCCAAAATTTTGAATTTAAGGTTTATGGCAAACAGACAATGGCTAATGTTATTGAACATTCTATAAACACTGGCGCGGTTTTTGCCGAGCGGCAAATCGGAGATGATATTTTTTATAATTACTTGAAAAAATTCGGCGTTGCCGAATTAACCGGAATAACTTTGCCGGCCGAAGTCAAAGGCAGTTTGAATAATCTTATTAAAGGAAGAGATATCAATTATGCGACTGCTTCTTTCGGCCAGGGAGTTTCGGTGACGCCGCTGGAGTTGATTAATGCGATTTCGGTTATCGCCAACGGAGGAGAATTAATGAAGCCTTATATTTTAGCTGATGAGCAACCGCAAGTGATTCGTCGGGTTATCTCTGAAAATACCGCCAAGACCGTTACGGAAATGATGGTTTCCGCGGTTAAAGTAAATATTATTGCCGATATACCGAATTATTCGGTGGCGGCGAAAACCGGGACCGCCTACGTGCCTAATTTTAAAACCGGCGGCTATACTGACGACGTTATTAATAGCTATATCGGCTTTGCTCCGGCTTCTGACCCTAAATTTATAGTCTTAATAAAAATGGATAAGCCAGCCGGAGCAATTAGCGCCGGCCGATCAATTGTTCCGGCTTTCAAAGAATTCACCAAATTTCTTTTGAATTATTATCAGGTTCCGCCGGATGAATTAAACAATCAATGAAAAAACGTTTAGTAAAAATTTTAAAATCGACGATAAAAAAATTGGCTCAATGGACTATTTGGCGTCATAAGCCGTTAGTGGTTGCGATTACCGGCAGTGTGGGAAAAACTTCTGCCAAAGAAGCGATTTATGCGGTTTTTAAAGATTATTACAGAGTCCGAAGAACTAGTGGAAATTTTAATAATGAGATAGGCGTTCCTTTGACTATTTTGGGTGACTGGAGAGAAATCTCCGGTTTTTTCTTTTGGCCAAAAGTGATTTTTTATTCTTTATTTTATTCATTTCTAAAAAATTCTTATCCGGAGATTTTAATCTTGGAATATGGGGCTGATAAGCCGGGCGACATCAAATATCTTTTGGAAATTGCCAGGCCGAAAATCGGCGTGGTAACGGCTATCGGCGAAATTCCGGCTCATATTGAGTTTTATCCGGACAGAGATTCATTAATTAAAGAGAAATCAAGATTAATTGAACAATTACCGGTAGCTGGCTATGCTGTTTTAAATTGTGATGACCCGCTTGTCAAAGGGATGGAGACTAAAACCCGGGGGAAAATAATGAATTTTGGATTTTCAGCCGGAGCTGAAGTAAGAATAATTAATTTTGAAGTATATTTTGAAGCTGATAAGCCAGCCGGCATTTCTTTCAAATTGGATTATAAAGGAAGCATTACGCCTTTTAAAATAAAAGGAGTTCTGGGACGAGCTCACGCTTATGCCAGCGCGGCGGCAGCTTGCGTCGGTTTGATTTCCGGATTAAACCCGGTTCAGGTGTCTGAAGCGATTTTTAAAAATTATCAGCCGGCGGATAGAAGAACAAATTTAATAAAAGGAATAAAAGATACTTTAATTATTGATGATAGTTATAATGCTTCACCGCTTTCCGTCAAAGAATCCTTAGTTGCTTTGGGCGGAATAAAGAACCGGAGAAGAGTGGCGGTTTTAGGAGATATGCTGGAATTGGGTCATTGGTCGCCGGAAGCCCATAAATTTGTCGGCGCTTTTGCCAGGTCAAATGTTGATATTTTGATAACTATCGGGCCAAGAGCCAGATTTATAATTGAAGGTGCCTTGGAAAAAAGTTTTAATAGAAATAAAATTTTCGGATTCGCTACCGTTAATGAAGCAAAAAAATTTATCAAAGAAACAATCAGAAGGGGAGACATTGTTTTGGTAAAAGCTTCGCGAGCCGTTGGTTTGGATAAAATTGTTGATGAATTAAGGGCTGTCTGATAAACTCACAATGATTATGGCCCCATCGTCTAGTGGCCTAGGACATGGCGTTCTCAACGCTAAAACATGGGTTCGATTCCCGTTGGGGCTACAAAATGCAAAATAATTTTGATGCCATCATAGTTTTGGGGCATGGACAAAAAAATAGGGAAATCAATCCGATACTTAAAAATCGGCTGGATAAAGCCGTAGAAATTTTTGAAAGTAACAGAGAAGCAAAAATAATTTTGAGCGGCGGCAAGAATCATTCAAAAGAATTTTCAGAAGCAGAATTAATGGCGGATTATTTAGAGAATAAAGCAGTTAAACGAGAAAATTTAATTTTAGAAGATAAATCTAAAAATACCTTTGAAAATTTTGTTTTTTCAAAGAAAATTATAGAACAATACGGGTTTAAGAACATAGCTTTAGTAACCAGCGATTATCATATAAAACGAGTGCAAATGATTGCCAAGAAAATGAGTCTTGATGTTTTAAGTTTTCCTGCTTTTTCTTCAAAAGATAAAAAATTTAAAATCATTGAATTGACAAAGGAATTTTTTAAAACTATTTTTGATTTTGTAAGAATATCTATCGTTAAAAATACGAAATTAATTATTAAAGATAAATATCTGAGAGTAATTTTTGCGATTAACGCCGCAATTTTATTGGTGGTTTTTGCTTTGATTTATTCCAATTTTATTGGAATTAAAAGTCCGATTATCATCCATTTCGATGCTTATAAAGGGATTGATTTTCTTGGAACTCGAATTGATATTTTCGGCATATTTTTATCGGCTCTGGTAATTTTTGTAATTAATCTTTTTTTCGCTAATTATCTTTTTTACCGGGAACGATTTCTATCTTATCTTTTCGCCAGCACCACTTTGTTTTTAATGATTTTATTTTTAATCGCCGTGGCAGCCATCATTTCGGTCAATTAAGCTGGAAAAATTTTAAAAGGTTTGATACAATATAAAAATATGAAATTTGCAATAATAGAAACCGGCGGAAAACAATATAAAATTTCTCCCGGACAAAAAATGAGAATTGAGAAAAAAGAAGGCGATAAAGACGCCGTTTTAAATTTTGACAAAGTTTTATTAACGGCTGATGAAAAAGAAGTTAAAATAGGCGCTCCTTATGTTTCTGGCGCGAAAGCAGAAGCAAAAATTTTAAAGCAGGGGAAAGATAAAAAGAAAATTGTTTTTAGATACCATTCAAAAACGCGCTACAGAAAGAAAAAAGGTCACCGTCAGAATTTTACGGAAGTAGAAATTACAAAGATTTAAGAAAATAAAAAGAGGGTGATTTGTAGTCGCCCTCTTTTTTGTAGCGTTTAAGCTAATCTTTTTTCGGGAAGTAGGTATTCATAACAAGTAGCACCTTTTAAATTTTTTATCCTCTGTATTCTGCTTCTAAACCACAAAACCGCCTTTCGGCGGCATGTGGGAGTCAAACCCTGTATTTGTCCCTGCAACAAATACTTGGGTAATTATATATCGTGTATAACTACTTATCTAACAGTATCTACGATATAGACACAGGAGGGATAAACGGGATTGTCTAAAATACTGACCAAGGGGCAAGGCTCAATTTTACTATTAAGATAATCATATAAGATATCATAGATTATAAAATAGTTAACTGAGCCTCGACTTAGGCTCATATCTATTTTATCACTATATAGGGAAAGAATATAGAAGATAGTTAATAAATATAGCAAAAAATTTAGAGCCGATGGTCTAAAGCCGAACCCAGCGTATCTTCATCACTAAATTCAATTTCTCCACCGCGAGGAATGCCTTGGCCCAAACGGGTGATTTTTTTCGCAAAAGGTTTTAATTCCTGAGCTAAAACAATCGCATTTAAATCGCCGTAAGTTGTTTGGTTAAGCGCTAATATTATTTCATCCGCTTTCCCGTTCAATTCTTTTTCAATAAAGCTTTTTAAGTGGCTTAAGCGAAGCTTTTGGATGTTTTCCAAAGCGCCGGTTTTCGCTAATTCTCCTAAAACCAGATAAATACCTTTAAACTTTTTAGTTTTCTCCAAAGAAATCTGGTCAGTTTCCTTTTCTATAATCGCAATGGTTTTTTTATCTCTTTTTTCATCCTTGCAGATATCGCAAAGTTCTCCTTCATTTAAATGAGGAATAAAACATCGGGAGCATAATTTCAAAAATTTCAAATTATGGATGGCTTTGGCGGTTTCATCAATTTTATCTTTACCGGCATTGATAAAATAAAAAGCCAGTCGGGTGGCTTGCCGAGGACCGATGCCGGGCAATTTGGAAAATATTTCTATAAATTTTTCAATCGGAGAAGGAAGCATTATTCTTCGGTAATATGAGTTTTATCAAGAGACTTAAAACTAACTTTTTCGGAATCAAATTTTAATTTGACCGTGCCTAAAGGCCCATTGCGGTGTTTTGAAATTAAAATCTCAGCCATATTTTGTTCTTCAAGGGACGTTTCAAGGCGTTCGCGGTCTTTTCTGTAAATAAATAAAACCACATCAGCGTCTTGTTCAATTGACCCGGATTCTCTTAAATCGGAAAGACGGGGGATTTTTACTTCGCGCTGGTCAACCGCCCGTGAAAGCTGGGAGACTGCTAAAATCGGTGTATTCAACTCGCGGGCCAAACCTTTTAATCCTCGGCTGATTTCAGTTACTTGCTGAACCATGCTTTTCGAGTCGGTCCGTGGCTGAATTAACTGGAGGTAGTCAATAATAAGTAAGCCCAAACCGTGCTCTATTTGCAGGCGTCTCGCCATTGAACGCATTTCTAAAATATTCGGCGAAGGGGTGTCATCTACAAAAAAAGGAGCTTTAGAAAGGGAGTCTAATCCTTCTTGAATCATTTCAAATTCAATATCGTCGGTTAAACGACCGGTTCTTAATTTCCAAAGCGGCACTTGGGATTCAGCCGCAATTAAGCGGTCAATGACTTGTTCGCGGGACATTTCTAAAGAAAAGAATCCCACCGGAATATTTTCTTTAGTGGCAATATTCCTGGCAATATCCAAAGCCAGAGCGGTTTTACCCAAAGAAGGTCTGGCGCCTAAAATAATCAGGTCGGATTTTTGAAAACCGGCAAGAAGAGTATCAAGTTCGTCAAAGCCCGTGGGAATGCCGCGAATTTTCCTCTCTCCTTGATGGAGCTTTTCAATTCTTTCATAAGCGTCTTTTAAATCTTCTTTAATGTGATAAAAATGGCTGGTGGTTGATTTTTGGGAAATGGCGAAAACTTTTTTCTCCACTTCATCAAGAAATTCATCAGCTTCTTTATCGGTTGAAAAAGCTTTTTCATTTATTTCCGAGGAAGCGGAAATCAATTGCCGGAAAATACTTTTTTTCTTTATTACTTCGGCGTAATGATTAATATGAGCGGCGGTCGGCACTGAATTAACAAGGTCGGTCAGATAAGAAGAGCCGCCGATATCTTGCAGTTGTTTTTTTTCTTTCAATCGGCTGGTGACGCTTAAAATATCAATCGGTTTTCCTTTCGTGAATAGTTCAAGAATTATTTCAAAAATTGTCTGATGCTCGGGTTTATAGAAATCTTTCGGCAATAAAGCATCCGCTACTTTAATAATAGCATCTGGTTCCAGCATCAAAGCGCCGAGAACCGATTTTTCTGCTTCTACGTCTTGTGGTGGAAGTTTTACCATGATTAGTTAGGGAGGATTAACGGCCCTACCGGTGTATCCTCTATCCTATATCCTAATCTTTCTATTTTCTTTCTCAAGAGGTCAGCTTGGATAAACTGTTTATTTTTTCTTAATAACTCCCTTTTTTTCATCAAATTCTTTATTTTCGGAGGAATTTTCTTAGGTTTTAAATCAATTCCTAAAATACTTAATTTTTTCTTGATAAAATTGGTAATTTCTTTGGCTTGATTTTCATTAAAATGCCAGATTTGGTTCTGCCAGGAAGAAATTAGATTAAAAATTATTGCTATGGCTTTCGGAGTATTAAAATCATCGTTTAACGCTTTACTGAAATTTTTATCCATCACGTCAATAATTGATTTTATTTCAAAAGATTTTGTTTTTTTGTTTTTAAGAGAAGAGGCTAATTTAAGTTTCCCTAAAAATTCTTCAATGTTTTGGAAAGATTTTTTTATTTGTGAAACTAATTCATCAGTATAATCAATCGGAGAACGATAATGATAAGAGAGGATAAGCAGTCGAAGAATCTCTGGTGGATATTTTTTCAGGAAATCAGAAATTAAAATAAAGTTTTTCAGGCTGTTGGACATTTTCTTGCCGTTAACAGTAAGACTGCCTACGTGCATCCAGATTCTTACGAAGGGTTTTTTGCCGGAAGCTGACTCTTGTTGGGCGATTTCCGCTTCGTGATGGGGAAATTTTAAGTCTATTCCGCCACCATGAATGTCATATTGCGGTCCAAAAAAATGTTCAGTAATGGCGGTATCTTCAATGTGCCAGCCGGGACGTCCAACGCCGAGTTCTGTTTTCCAGGATGGTTCTCCCGGTTTTGAAAATTTCCAGACGCAAAAATCTCCTTTATTCTTTTTATTAACGCTTTCGTCAATTCGTGAAACCGAATCTTCCGCTTGTATTATTGTGCGGTGTGATAATTTTCCGTAATTAGGAAAGGTCATTATATTAAAATAGTAGCCGTCGTTTGGAATTTCATAAACATGCCTTTTTTTAATGAGTTTTTTGACCTGCTGGACTACTTGAGAGATATATTTTGTCGTCGGCGCATACCGATTAACCGAATCAATGCCAAGCGCTTTCATATTATTAAAATAGATTTTTTGGTATTTTGCCGCGATTGCTTGAGGAGAAGTTCTTTCTTGGCGCGCTCTGGCGATAATTTTATCGTCAATATCAGTGATGTTTTGCAAATAGAATATTTTTATCTTGATTGCCCGAAGATATTTTACAAATGCGTCAAAAACAGTAAATGTTCGGGCGTGCCCGATATGGACATAATCATTAACCGTTGGGCCACAGACGAATAATTTTAAAAAGCCTGTTTTTAGCTTAACAAGCTTTTCTTTCTTATTGGAAAGCGTATTAAAAATTTCCATCAGAACCAACCCTTTCTCTTGAAGAATCTTAAGAGAAGTAAGGTGAAAATAAAAACTATCCCGAATAAAATCCAAAAATCGCTGTAAGAATTATCGGTTAAAAATGGTTTGACAACGTTGGCCTGGAAGATGCTTGTTAAGAGTATTAAAGGAAAAGTAAGGAAAGCCAAAACCGTGAATTTCTGCATCACCGAATTCATTTTAGTGTTTAGAAGTTGGGCGTTGGTCTCTTCAAAGGATTCAATGGTTTCTTTGTAATTTATACAATACTGTAAAACCCTAAGATAATCTCCTTCAAGGTCGGCGAAATAAATTTGGGTTTCTTGCCCCCAAAATTCAGGACCGATGATTGATAATGATTTAAAAATACTTTGTTGCGGCTGGAAGCAAAGATAAAAACCCAATAAATCTCTTTTAAGATAAGAGATATTTTCAAGAAGCCGATATTTTTTTTCGCTAAATAAATCTTTTCTTATCACTTCTATTTTTTCATCAATATGTTTTAATTGTCTGAAAGCGAAAGAGAGACAAAACTCTAAAAGATAATAAAGGAGTCTGGCAGTTGTGCCGCCGAGAATTCTCTCTTTATAATTTTTATCCCGGTCTATTTTATCAATAAATAAATCTATTGGTTCCAGTTTTTCATAAGAAACTGAAATTAAAGTTTCTTTGGTAATAATAAAATCAATTTCTCCTCTTCTTGAAGTTTTCTGTTCTATATCATAAATCGGCAGATGATAAATAAAATAAAGATAAGCACCATATTGCTCCGTTTTTGCTCTTGCCGAAGGATGAAATAATTCTTCCAAAACAATGGGATGGATTTTAAATTCCTCCGCTAAAAATTGAACATCTTTTACAACGGGCTTAACAATATTAACCCAGTTGATATTGCCTTTTTTGATATGTATTGGCATTGATTTAATAATAGACAATATTTAAAAAATATCAATAAGTTTTTTAAATTGTTAATTGGTCCTTTCCTTGTTAAAATTTAATTATATAACTTCAATGATATTTAATTGGCACTCAATAACAATAAAAGAAGTTTTTGAAAAGGTTAAAAGCAATGAAAACGGGCTTTCAACCGAAGAAGTTTTAAAACGTCAAAAACATTTCGGTTTTAATAAGCTTCTTGAAGAAAAGCCACCGGCTCAAACAACGATATTTTTACGGCAATTCCAAAGTCCGTTAATTTATATTTTAGTAATCGCCAGTGTCATAGCTTTAATTTTAAAAGATTATACCGACTCAATTATTATTTTCAGCGCAGTCCTTTTAAATACGATTATTGGTTTTTTCCAAGAAAATAAATCTTCTAAGATTTTAGCCGAACTCAAAAAAATAATTAAAGTAAAAGCTTATATTCTCAGAGATGGCAACGAGAAAGAGGTGGACCAATTAGAATTAGTTCCGGGCGATATTATTTTCCTTCATCCCGGAGAGAAAGTTCCGGCCGACGGCCGTTTGATAGAAGTTAATAATTTGAAAATAAACGAATCATCATTAACTGGCGAATGGTTTCCTTCAGAAAAAACAACGGATATTTTAAATGAAAAAACAATTTTAGCCGATAGAGATAATATGGTTTTTATGGGCTGTGTGGTTGAAGACGGTCGGGGGAAAGCTGTTGTGGTTGAAACTGGCCATAAAACCGCTATTGGTGAAATTGCTCAGGCCATCAATATTTCTAAAGAAGAAAAAACTCCTTATCAGAAAAAAATTGTTCATTTGAGCAAGATAATTGGTATTTTAGTTTCGTTTGTTTCCTTTTTACTTTTTGTTTTTGGGACGATTTTGGGTCAAAATATTTTTGAAATGTTTTTGACAGCCGTGGCCGTAGCGGTAGCGGCCATCCCCGAAGGCCTGCCGGTGGCAACCACTGTTATCTTGGCTTTAGGAATGCAGAGAATTTTAAAAAAGAACGGTTTAGTCAGAAAAATGATTGCAGCCGAAACATTAGGGAGCACCTCCATAATTTGTACGGATAAAACCGGTACCTTAACCGAAGCAAAAATGCAGATTTCGGGGATTTATGTTTTTAGCCAAACACAAAAAGTTGGGTTAAAAGAAGTTTTTTTTGACGATAAAAAGTTTTCAGAAAAAATTGACACTCGTAGCGCCGAGCTTCATGTTTTAGCTTTAAAAATAGGTGCGATTTGCACAGAGGCTTTTATTGAGAATCCTGATGATGAATTAAGTCAAAGGATTATTAGAGGGCGACCAATGGAGAAGGTTCTTCTTTTAGCAGCTCTTCAAGCTGGTTTTTCCAAAAAAGAATTAGAGGAAAAACAGCCGAAACTCGATGAAATCTTTTTTGATCCCGTTTATAAGTACTCGGCTGTTTTGCGTTATTTTACGCATCAGGAAAATATTGTTTATATTCTTGGGGCGCCGGAGGTAATAATAAAAATGTCCAAAATATCTGCGAAAAGATTGTCCGAATTGAATCATAAACTTGAGGACTTAGCCGGCCGTGGATTAAGGGTTTTGGCTTGTGCTTATAAAAAAACTAAAAATCAAAAAATTCAAGATAAAAATTTGGGAAATATGGAATTTGTCGGGCTTATTACGTTTCACGATCCCATCCGGAAAGAAACAAAAGAAGCTATTAAGGTTTGTCAAAAAGCGGGGATGAAACCCATTATTGTTACTGGCGACCATCGATTGACTGCCAAAGCGGTTGCCGAAGAATTAGGTTTGCCCATAAACGAAGAAAATATAATTGAAGGTCAGGAATTAGAGCAATTGGGAGATGAAGAATTTAAGAAAAGATTTAAAAAAATTGATGTTTATGCTCGATTAGAGCCTCAACAAAAATTAAAAATTATTAAAGCTTGGCAAGAAGAAGGAAAAGTGGTGGCAATGACCGGCGACGGCGTTAATGATGCGCTGGCTTTAAAAAATGCTGATATCGGCGTGGCTTTGGGCTCTGGCACGGATGTCGCCAAAGAATCATCGGATTTGATTCTTTTAAGAGATAATTTTTCGGTGATTGTAGCGGCAGTAGAAGAAGGAAGAGTAATTATTGATAATTTCAGGAAAACGATCACTTTGTTGGTTTCTCAGTGTTTTTCCGAAATAATTTTAATTGGAACAAGCATTGTTTTAGGATTACCATTGCCAATTTTGCCAGCTCAAATTTTATGGGAAAATTTGATTGAAGGTAGTCCTCAGGGCCTCGCTTTTGCTTTTGAGCCGAAAGAAAAAGACGTTATGGAAAGAAAGCCGGAGAATTCTAAAGCGCCATTATTAAGCCAGCAGATGAAAGTTATTATTTTTGGTTTTGGTATTATTACTGACTTTATCCTTTTAGGTTTATTTTTCTGGCTTTTTAAAACGGGTCTGTCTTTAATAGAAGTCAGAACTATAATTTTTGCCGCTCTTTCTCTCGACACTTTGTTTTATAGTTTTTCTTGTAAAAACTTAAATAAAAATATTTGGCAATACAATATTTTTTCCAATAAATATTTAATTATTAGCGTTGTTTTCAGCTTGACGATGCTTTTAACGGCGGTTTATTTGCCAATTTTCCAAAATTTATTAAAAACTACAGCTTTAAATCTTTTTGATTGGAGTATTCTTTTGGGGTTGGGTTTCATTAATTTTGTTTTAATCGAAGTTGTTAAATATATTTTTATTAAAAAAAGAATCTAAAATTTAAATATGTTTTTATTATATATTTTCATTTTTTTAGTTTGTTGTTTTTTACTTTATTTTTCCGGTGAATTGGTGATTGGAGGATTGATGCGGGTAGCGCGGTATTTAGGCTGGAAGGAATTTGTCGTAGCTTTTTTTGTAATGGCTTGCGCCGCTTCTCTGCCTAATTTACTGGTAGGTATTTTTTCGGCTTTAGACGGTACGCCCCAGCTTTCTTTTGGCGATGTTTCTGGCAATAATTTAATTGCTTTAACTTTGGCGGTAGGAGCAGCTATTCTATTTTCCAAAGAAAAAAGTATTCCTACTCAAAGTCGTACCGTTCAAAATACCTCAATTTTTACTATTATTGCCGCTATCCTGCCTTTGATTTTAGTTTTTGACGGTGAATTATCGGCTATTGACGGCGTTTTATTGATTTTATTTTTTATATTTTATGTTGTTTGGCTTTTTTCCAAAAAAGAGAATTTTACTCGGAT
This sequence comes from uncultured Candidatus Saccharibacteria bacterium, assembly GCA_964651905.1. Taxonomy (GTDB): domain Bacteria; phylum Patescibacteriota; class Minisyncoccia; order UBA6257; family UBA9933; genus CAZYZO01. The sequence goes on from CAZYZO010000005.1 coordinate 20,353, forward strand.
TTATAATAGTCAAAAATCGGTTTTCCCTATTAAAGAATTTAAAAAAGTTATACGCGATTTGGTCAAGATAATTATCGGCATTATTTTTTTACTTTTGGCGGCAAAGGGCATTGTAGAATCGGCTCAGTTTTTTGCTTTGCACTTCAATATGTCATTGCTTTTAATCGGTATTTTGATTACCGGTTTTGGCAATGCTTTACCTGAAATCTATTTTGCGGTGGCTTCCGCCAGACGAGGTGAAACTTGGATGATTTTAGGCGATTTGATGGGATCGGTAATTGTGCCGGCAACTTTAGTTTTGGGTATCGTAGCTTTAATTTCTCCGATAAAAATTTATGATTTTTCATCTTTAGCGTTAGCCAGATTTTTTTTAGCATTGGCGGCAATTTTCTTTTTAATTTTTGTTCGTACTCATCGGCGTATCACCAGAAAAGAGGCATTTTTTCTACTTTTAATTTATGTTATTTTTATCGGTCTTGAAATTTTCTTGTTTTAAAACGGTTATTTAGTCTTGACTGGACTATTAAAATCATTAAAATAAGATATTGTTGATGATTAAGAAAGAGGAACAAAAAGAGAAGGAAATCAAAGGGGTAGAAGAATTAGGAAAATCTGAAGAAAATACAGAGTCTAAATTAGAGAAAGAGAGAGATGAATATTTAGACGGCTGGAAGCGGGCGAAAGCCGAGCTTTTAAATTATAAAAAAGATGAAGCCAAAAGATTTGAAGCGCTCCTGAAATTTTCTAACGAATTATTGATAAAAGAACTGTTAACGGTTCTTGACAGTTTTGATTTGGCAATCGCTTCATCTGAAAAAGACCAAAAGATTCAAAAAGGACTTTTTTTGATAAAAAGCCAATTGGAAGATATTTTAAACAAAAACGGTTTGGAAAAAATAAAAACAGAAATCGGTCAGCCGTTTAATCCGGAATTTCAAGAAGCATTGGCAAAAATTTCTTCAACCCAGCCAGTTGATACGATAGTTGAAGAAATAGAAACGGGTTATATTTTAAACGGCAGAGTGATTCGGCCGGCCAGAGTAAAAATTTCAAAGGGTCAAGAAAAATAAATTTTAATAATTAATTTTAAATAATATGTCAAAAATTATAGGAATTGATTTAGGAACAACAAATTCAGAGGTGGCTATCGTTGAAGGAGGGGAACCGAAAATTTTGGAAAACCAAGAAGGAGCAAGACTTACACCTTCAATGGTAGCAATTACAAAAAGTAAGGAGCGGGTTGCTGGAATTTTGGCAAAACGACAAGCAGTAGCTAATCCTAAAAACACTATTTTTTCCGTGAAACGACTTATTGGCCGTCGTTTTTCAGACGCAGAAGTTCAGAAAGATAAATCCTGGCTTCCTTTTGATATTAAAGAATCAAGCACCGGCGGCGTAGAAATTAAAATGGGAGATCGCTGGTACAAGCCGGAAGAAATTTCCGCGATGGTTTTAGGAAAGTTAAAAGCCGATGCGGAAGCAAAACTGGGTCAAAAAGTGGAAGAAGCGGTGATTACGGTGCCGGCTTATTTTGACGATTCTCAAAGACAAGCCACTAAGAACGCCGGAGAAATCGCCGGTTTAAAAGTAAAGTTGATCCTTAATGAACCGACAGCGGCTGCTTTGGCTTATGGTTTGAATAAAAGAAAAAATGAGCAGATTGTAGTTTATGATTTCGGCGGCGGCACCTTTGATATTTCCATTCTTGATGTGACCGAGGACACGGTTCAAGTGGTTGCGACCGGAGGAGATAGTCATTTGGGCGGAGATGATTTTGACAGAAAAATAATTGAATATTTGGTTAATGAATATAAAAAACAGGAAGGCATTGATATTTCAAAAGACCCTTTAGCTCTCCAAAGATTAAAAGAAGCGGCAGAACGGGCGAAACACGAACTTTCGGCCTCTTTTGAAACAGAAATAAATCTTCCTTATATAACGTCAGACGCTTCCGGTCCCAAGCATTTCTTAATGAAATTAACCAGGGCAAAGCTCGAAGATTTAATCCGTGATTTTATCGTAAAATCAATTGAACTGGTAAAAAAGACTTTAAAAGAAGCAAATTTAAAACCGACAGATATTGAACAGGTAGTTTTAGTCGGCGGCCAGACCAGAATGCCTTTAATACAGGAAGAAGTGAAAAAGTTTTTCGATAAAGAGCCGCACAAAGGAATCAATCCGGACGAGGTGGTGGCTTTGGGCGCTGCTATCCAGGCGGGAATTTTCCAGGGCGATGTCAAAGACATTCTTCTTTTGGATGTGACGCCGTTGTCTTTAGGTATTGAAACCTTAGGAGGAGTTAATACTGTCTTAATTGAAAAAAATATCACTATTCCGACTGCCAAAACCCAGGTTTTCTCAACTGCGGCTGACAGTCAGACATCGGTTGAAATCCACGTGCTTCAAGGCGAAAGGCCGATGGCGTCCGATAACAAAACGTTAGCCAGGTTTATTCTAGACGGCATTCCGCCGTCGCCCCGCGGCATTCCTCAAGTTGAAGTGACTTTTGATATTGACGCCAATGGAATTTTAACAGTTTCGGCAAAAGACAAAGCAACCAATAAAAGCCAGAAAGTAAGAATTGAAGCTTCCACTGCTCTTTCAAAAGAAGAAATTGAAAAATTAAAACAGGAAGCCAAACTTCATGAAGAAGAGGATAAAAATAAAAAGGATTTGGTAGAAGCGAAAAATCAGGCAGAGCAGTTGGTTTATTTGGCGGAAAAATCTTTGCGGGAAGCCGGCGATAAAGTTCCGGCTAACGTTAAAGAAGTAATCAACCAAAAAATAGAAGCTCTAAAAAAAGTTAAAGACGGCGATAACGCTAATGAAATAAAATCGGCGATTTCCGATTTATCTTCAGAAATTCAAAAAATCGGTCAATCAATGTATAATAAAGAAGAACCGCC
>CAZYZO010000005.1:23358-26535 GCA_964651905.1 uncultured Candidatus Saccharibacteria bacterium
AGAAGAACCGCCTAAAGAAGAACCTAATCAAGAGAAAAAATAATGCCCGCTGAATTAATTAAAAAAAAATCAAAATTTACTCCAGCGGTTATAAAAGAAATTTTTTTGGCGATTTTCGGCATCGCGGCTGTTTATTTTGCCGGAAATTTTTTGAATTCAATAATAAAAAGTTATAGCGGCACCGCCCTGATTTATTTAATTATTGCTATTTCCGTTTTTCTGCTTATTTTTTTCTTTCAAATTCTCTTTTTAAGAAGCAAATGGCATTTAAATTTAACGATTTTCTTAGAAATTTTAGTTTTAGCTTTTTGTTTAAAAGATATTCTCATTTATAAACCGATTTTAGCAGGTTTATTTTTATTTTGGTTAATACTGCTTTATGGGGCTTTCTTGGCAAGTCGAGAAATTGAAAATACTTTAAAAATAAGTTTTTATAGAACTAACCGCATAGTTTTCAATCAAGCCATTACTGCTTTTTCCTTACTTTTAGCGATAATTGGAGGAATGTTCTTTTATAATTTTTTAAATCAGGAAACTTTTGATATTCAAAAAATAATCAACCCGATTTTAGAAGGTACCATGAAAACTATTCCTTCAAGTTTCACTAAAGGCCTTTTAGAAAATGTAGTCAAACAACAAATAAATTCCGATGCTCGATTAAAACTTTTATCCGAAGACCAAAGACAGGCTATGCTTGAAGAAACTTTTAATCAGGTTGAAAAAGAAATGGGTGGAAAATTGGATTTAAGCACGATTTTAGAAACTAAAGAAATACAAACATTTTTACAAGGCTTGACTGAGAACTTTTTGAATATCCCCAATCAAATTAAAATTTTAATTACTATTGGAGTTGGGTTGCTTATCTTTTTTTCTTTTAAGGGGATTGGTTTGATTCTAATTTGGCCTCTTTCTTTTATCGCATTTTTAATTTACGAATTGCTTTTAGCCGTAAATTTTGCTAAAATTACTCTTGAACAGAGAAGTAAGGAAGAAATCAGCCTGTAAATGCGATCCGAAATTGCGGACTCACCCGAATGTTCCGAAGATTCGCAAATTCGGATAGATTTGTAGTTTGAGGTCAGATTCTTATGAACAAAGATTTTTATAAAATTTTAGGGGTTGAGAAAAACGCATCAGCCGAAGAAATCAAGAAAGCTTATCGTAAGCTGGCTCACCAGTATCATCCGCACAAAGCCGGCAAGGATGAAAAGAAATTCAAGGAATTAAACGAAAAGCTTAAAGAGATAAACGAAGCTTATAGCATTCTTTCGAGCCCGGATAAAAGAGCTCAATATGACAGGTTTGGCAGGGTTTTCTCAGGTGGAGCTGGCGCTAATTATGGTTCGCCTTTTGGCGCCGCAGGATTTGATTCTAGAGATTTTGATTTTTCCGCTGGCGGCAATTCAGATTTCGGTTTTGGGTTTGATCCTTCTCAATTTTCCAACATCGGCGATTTAGGAGATATTTTTGACGCTATTTTTGAAGGAATGGGCGTTCGGCAGAAGCGAAGAACTTATAAAAGAGGTTCGGATTTGGAATTCATTCAGGAAATAACCTTGGAAGAAGCGTTCCGGGGCGCGGATAAAACTTTAAAATTTAAAACTTTTGTTAAATGTGAAAAGTGCAAAGGTAAAGGTCATGATGAGAAAGCCGGTTTTACCAAATGTTCGGTTTGCGGCGGCAGGGGAGAAATAAAAGAAACCAAGAATACTTTTTTCGGCAGTTTTTCTCAGGTAAAAACTTGCGAAAAATGTTTTGGTACCGGACAAGTAGCCAATAAAGTTTGCGAAGCTTGTAAGGGGTCGGGGAAAATTTCCGGAGAAAGAGAAATAAGGGTTCAAATTTTATCTGGCATTAAAGACGGTCAACTTATTAAAATCAACAATATGGGAGAAGCCGGTGAAAGGCAGACGGCTGAAGGAGATCTTTACGTCCGAATTAAAGTTAAACCGCACCTGATTTTTACCAGAATAGGGGACAACTTGAAAATTAAAAAAGAAACGAGTTTAGTTGATTTATTGTTGTTGAAGAAATTGGAAATCCCGACCATTTCTGGGAATAAGCTTTCCGTTGAAATTCCGGCTGATTTTGACATTAAAAACGATTTAAGGATTAGAGGAGAAGGAATGCCTATTTTCGGCAGCCACAGCCGCGGCGATTTATTGGTTGAATTAGAAGTAAAAACCCCTAAAAAAATAAGCCCGAAAATGAAGAAAATTTTAGAGGACTTGGACTTTGAAATTTGATATTATTTAGAAATTAGAAATTTACTAATATCCCCCCATAGCTCAATTGGTAGAGCAGTTCCCTTTTAAGGAAAAGGTTCTAGGTTCGAGACCTAGTGGGGGGACAAAATAGGGCTCCGATTTCTTCGGAGCCCTTTCATTTTTATATTTTACCAAACAGCAATTTGATTTTTGCCTTTCTTTTTTGAAAGATAAAGCGCTTTATCAGCCCGGTTAAAGAAAGTTTTCAAAGTGTCTTCTTTCTTGAATTGAGTTATACCTCCGCTGAAAGTCAATTTATATTTTTTGAGAGTTCGATTATTTTTAATTTTATTTTTAATTCTTCCTGCAACTTTTTTGGCTATTTTTGTATTTCCTTCTGCTAAAATTGCGATTTCATCGCCTCCATAGCGGCATGCTACATCACTTCGTCTAACAGCTTCAATAATGGATTTCCCAAATTCAATTAAAACTTTTGAACCAACCCAATGACCATGCTGGGTATTAATTTTTTTAAAATCATCAAGGTCAAAAAATATTAATGATAATTTTGAACGGGATCTTCTAGCTTTGTCTATTTTCATTAAGACAATTTCTTCAAAAAATGCCCTGTTATGAAGCTCTTTCATCAGAGTATCCCGCGAAGCCAGATAAAACAATTTTTCTCCGATTTCTTTTATTTCGTGGATGGAAAGTTTATTTTCTTCAGCCAGAATTTTGTCTACGGTTTTTACTTCCTTTTTGAAGGAATCTATTAATTTGTTTAAACTGACTGTTAAAATCGCTTTTTTTGCCCGAGTTTTCATATTTTTATAATATAATAATTATAGAGAATAATAAAGTATTATATTTTATAGACGATCGTAGGATTTTATTTTTGGCAAAAGAGCGTTAGGATTGAAAGAGGGGACCATCTCCAAACCATGCAAAATTTAACTAATAAAAAAGTAGT
>CAZYZO010000006.1:0-15148 GCA_964651905.1 uncultured Candidatus Saccharibacteria bacterium
ATCTGTCCAATCCTTAACCCTGCCGGATGATTATCTTAAAAAAGCCGTCTATTTCAATGATGTTATCTATAAGCTGGATACCAGCAGTTTCACTTCCACGCCGGAAATAATTTTATCAAGCACCAATGAAGCGCCGGTTGATGTTTCAAAACCGGCTAAAATCGGCGGTTCTCTTTTCTTTATCAATCGTTACGATAATTTTCTTTATAAGATTGCTTTGTAGTTCACAATAAAAATTTTATTAACAAAGTAAAAACTGCTTTCCAAAAGGAAAGCAGTTTTTTTGTAAAATACAATAATTATTTTTTATTCATTGATGGGCTTTATTACAATCCGTCTTTCTTCGCCTTCGCCGATACTTTCGGTTTTAATATCTGGCCGCGATGACAATTCCAAATGGATCAACCTTCTTTCATAAGCGTTCATTGAAGGAAGTTCCATCTCGGTTTTGGTGACGACCGCTTTTCTGGCAGTTGCCCGAGCTAATTCAATAATCAATTTTTCTCTTTTCTCCCGGTAGTTATTGACGTCAATAAAAACCGAAGGTTGATTTTGTTTCTTAGTAAGCACTTTTGCTAAGTGATTCAAACCACTGACTAACCGATAAACCAATTCTTCTGAATCAAAATTATTTATAAAAATCATAAACCGACTGCGGCCAGCATCGTAGCTAATTGAAAAATCTTCAAATCCCATTAATTTAATTGTCTTTGTTAAAATTTCTTTAAGCCAATCCATTTTTATTTTGTTTAATTAAATCTTCTTTCAATGATTTATTTAACGTCCGATTAATAAAAATCTGTTGGACAACTGAAAATAAAATAGTAACTAAAATATAAAGCCCCAAGGCCGAAGGCAAGAAAAAAAGAATGACAATCGTCCAAATAGGCATCATAAAAGCCATTTGCCGGCCGAGCTTATCTTGAGGGCTTAAAACCTTGTTTTTAGGGACTTTTGGCAGAAAAATTATGCTTTGCCAAAAAGTGATGATGCCAGCGACAATTATAATAAAGATATTGGGCTTCGTCAGATCTATTAAACCTAAAAATAAAGGGCTTCCAATAATTTTTTGAATGCCTTGTAAAAAAACCCGATAAAGAGCAAAAAGAATTGGAAGTTGAATAATTAGAAGAAGAAAACTTGATACCGGATTAACTTTGTGTTCTTTATACAAGCTCATCAACGCCTGGCTTTGCTTATTGAGGTCGTGTTTATGGTTATCCTGGATTTCTTTAATTTTAGGAGAGAGCCGCTGGATGATCGCCTGGTCTTTGGCGCTTTTATAAAAAAACGGAAGGAGGACCAACCGGACAATAATTGTTAAAAGAATAATCGCCAATCCTAAATCATGGAACTGGTTGAATAAAAACGTCAAAAGATTTAAAAGCGGCTGGATAAGAATTGTGTTAAAAAAATTCCCCATTTTAAAAATTTCCCAAATTAACTTCTAAATCTTCTTTGATTTCTTTTTTATTAAAATCTTTTGTTAAAAAAATTTTAGCAATTTCCGGGCGAACTATTATTAAGCAGTCTCGACTTGATTTAAAATAAAATTTATTCAATTTAATATCTTCAAAAATTAATCTTTTTAATTTGTTCCGCAAAAATGATTTTTTAAAAATTTTGCTGTTGATAATGACCCCAAAACGCGAATAATCTAACCCATTCTCAAAAATTTTAAAATTAAAATATTTTCCTTTTAAAATTTTTAAAGCCTTTTTGTTTCTAAGGCTTTTATAAATCGACAATTTAAATTTTTTAGCCAACATTTTGATTGAATCAAACGCTGATTCTTTTTCTACCCGTTTGCCTTCGCCGCTTCAAAGTTCTTCTGCCGCCCGCGCTTCTAGCCCTTCTTAAAAAACCATGGGTTCTCGCTCTTTTTTTCTTTTTTGGCTGATAAGTCAGAGACATTAATAAATAATATAGCAGAGATTTAGTGAGAAAACAAGCGACCTCAAAAAGTTTTCCCCAATTAATTAACAGCTTGGAAACAAAACAGCGTTTGACAGTTTCGAAATTAAAAATAAAATTAAACCATCCTTTCTAATTAATAAATTTTATGGCAACCGGATTAGAAAAACTTTGGCAATCAACTTTAGCCGAGCTTGAACTTCAAATTTCCAGCCCTCATTTTATTACTTGGTTTAAAAACAGTCAGCTGTTAGAAAAAAAACCTGACGGCCAAGTCGTGATTGGTTTGTTCTCTAATTTCGCGAAAGAATGGGTTGAAAATAAATATCATAAACTTATTTTAAATATTCTTTTCTCTTTAGATAGCTCCGTTAAAAAAATTGAGTATGCGGTGATAAACAAGCCAAATCAAATTTTAATAAAACAAAATAAAAAATTTATTGAACCGGCGGCGGGTAACGGGTTTGAAGAATTTAAAATTGATCCAGAAAGCAATCTCCACCCGCGATACACATTTAATTCTTTCGTGGTCGGTTCTTCTAATGAGTTGGCTTACGCCGCCAGCCAGGCAGTAATAAAAATTGTTGGACGAAAATATAATCCTCTTTTTATTTACGGAGGCACGGGTTTGGGTAAAACTCATTTAATCCAAGCGGTCGGTAATGAAATAAAAAATCTTTATAAAAATAAATGTAAAGTAAAATATGTCAGCTCAGAAAAATTTGTTAATGACCTTATTTTTTCAATTAGAAATAAAAGGACTGAGGATATGAAAATGAAATATCGTAATGTTGATGTTCTGATTATTGATGACATCCAATTCATCGGCGGCAAAGCCAGCAGTGAAGAAGAATTATTCCATACTTTTAACGCCTTATACGAAAACAATAAACAAATTATTATTTCCTCCGACCGGCCTCCTTCAGCTATACCGGTTTTAGAAGAGCGGCTTCGATCCCGGTTTGGGGGAGGAATGATAGCTGACATTACTTATCCGAATTATGAAATGCGGCTGGCTATTATTAAAAACAAGCTCCAAGAAGCAAAAAGCTATCTCCAAGACGAAATTTGCTCTTTAATCGCCACTAAAATCCAAAGGAATATCAGGGAATTAGAAGGTGTTTTAAATAAGGTAGTTTTCTACCAAGACGTAAAAGGCGTTGATTTAACAAGTAAAAAAGTAGAAGAGATAATCGACAACACCATCCAGGAAAAAAGCAAAAATGTCAGCCCGGCAAAAATTATTAAGGCGGTGGCTGATTTTTATGAAATGACGCCAACCGAACTCACCGCTCGTTCCAGAAAAAAAGATGTGGTCGAACCAAGACAAATTGTTATGTTTTTAATGAGGGATATTCTGAGTATGTCCTTCCCAAATATTGGGGAAAAGTTGGGGAAGAGAGACCACACCACCGCTATCTACTCTTATGAGAAAATTTCTAAGGGAATAATTGAAAAACAAACTTTAAATCAAAAAATTACCAATATAAAAGAATTGATTTATAAAAATTAATTAAAACAGGTTTTTAACTTTTTATTAACATTTTTTAAAATTAAAGAGGTTAAAAAAACAATAAAAACAAAATATAAAAAATATTTATTAACATTTACCCAACCCCTACAACAATTACAAGTTTTTAATAATAATATATAATAGTTGTATGAAATTAATAATTTTAAAAACCAATCTTAAGGAAGGTTTAGAAAAAATTGAAAAAGCCACTAGTGTTAATTCCACTTTACCGATTTTAAAAAATTGCCTTATTAAAACTATTAATAATAAAATTCTTTTTTCCGCCACTAATTTAGAAATAGCCATTACTAGTTTTGTTTCTGGGAAAACTATAGAAGAAGGTTCTCTAACCATCCCTATTAATACTTTTTTAAATATTATTAGTAATCTTCAAGAAGAAAGGATTACTCTTGAGTCGGAAAACGACAATTTAATTATTAAAACTTCGGATTACCAGGCAAAAGTTCAAGGCGCGAAAAAAGAAGAGTTTCCGATTATTCCTCAAATATCTAATACGCAAAATTCTATTGAAATTTCATCTGGGATTTTAAAAGAAACTCTTGAATTAGTGGTTAATTCCGCTCAAATTTCCGGTGCCAGACCAGAACTAAACGGCATTCTTTTTGATTACCAAAACCTCTTTTTAAAAATTGTTGCCACCGATAGTTTTAGATTGTCGGAGAAAACATTAAATAATTCTCTTTTTAAATCCTCTTTCAATCAAAATTTTAAGGTTATTATCCCTATTAAAACCATTCAGGAGATTATTAGATTAATTAAGGATGGCGCCGGTAAAACAAATCTTTATTTTGACCCTAACCAAATTCTTTTCAAAATAGACGATACCGAAATAATTTCAAGGTTAATCGACGGGGAGTTCCCCGATTATCAGCCCATTATTCCCCAGTCAATTGAAACAGAGATTATTATTAAAAAAGATAAATTAACCAACGCTATCAAACTCGCCAGTATTTTTACCGACCGCCTCAGCGAAATTAAAATCTCAGTTTTAGACGGCTTAAAAACCATTAAAATTTCTTCTTCCAACTCAAACTTGGGAGAGAATGAATATTTAACGCCAGCTAAAATTAAAGGAGAAAAGGTTAACATTGTTTTTAATTGGAGGTTTTTATTAGAGGGTTTAAAAAATATTAAAAACGAGGATGTATTTCTCGGCTTGAACGGAGAAAATAAACCAGCCCTTATTAAATCGCCGGAAAATAAAAGTTATTTTTACGTGGTGATGCCCATTAAGACCTCTGGATGATTCAAAAGCCATATCCTTACTGCTTGTTCCCAATTTTTAAATTGAGGATCGTTTTCTGGCTGACTCGGTAACGGCCCTAAAGGGTCGTTTTTATCTATAAAATATAAAATTGAATGAGCGACGAGATTGTTATTCTCCTGAATAATATATTGGCCGTTGAGCATTGGCTTTATTTCTTCAACTGGTTCGGGGTTGTTGAATGATTCTATCGGAATTTTATCAGGATTTTTTTCTAAAACCTTAATTAAAAAATCATGCCAAATCGGCACAGCCGCCAAAATACTCCCACCTTGTTTTTGCATCGGCGTATTATCGTTGTTGCCGGCCCAAATGCCGACTACCAAAGAAGGAGTATAACCAAAAGCCCAGGCGTCTCGGAAATCCTCGGTAGTACCAGTTTTTAAGGCGACCTCTCTGTCAGGAAGTGTTGTTAAATTAAAGCTGTTTTGGAATAAAGGTCGCCTAGCTTCAGAATCAGAAAGTATGTTGTTTACTAGTCTGGCATATTGAGAGGCAGCTACTTGAGTGGCGACATCTTCGTATTTTTCTAAAATTTTTCCATTTTTATCGGCGACACTAATAATAAAAGCTTGATTATGGTGAATGCCTTCTTGCGCCAAAGTGGCGTAGGCGTTCACTAATTCCGCCAGCTTTATTTCGCCGCCTCCCAGAACTAAAGAAAGTCCGAAACGCAGAGGATCGTTTAAAGTGGCGACCCCAAAGTTAAAAAGCGTTTTTAAACTATCGGTTAAACCGGCTAAATAAAGCACTTTTACCGAGGGAAGATTTAGTGATTGGCTTAAGGCTTGACGGAAGCTTACCGGTCCTCGGAAAAGATAGTCATAATTTTCCGGTTGATAAGTCATTTTGCCAGTGGTGTCAAAATTGGTAGGTACGTCAAAAATCACTGATTCAGGCGCGTAACTTTTTTCAAAAGCCGTTAAATAAACAAATGGTTTTAGAGCAGAACCTGGTTGCCGGAGCCCTTGGGTGGCAACGTTAAAATTTCCTTCGTTTTCAATATCAAAATAATCCTTTGAACCAACCAATGCTAAAATCTGGCCGGTTTTTGTATCTTGCGCCACCAAAGCCGCATTTTTGCCTTGATAAAATTCGGTGTTTCTTTGGGCTCCTTCTAAAACGGACTGTTCGGCAATTTGCTGGAGGTCCCAATCAAGAGAAGTGACAACTTTCAGCCCCCCATTTGTAACCATTTCTTCGCCATATTTTTCCACCAAATAACTTCTGATCATTATTGAAAAATGCGGCGCCTTGATAGAGCCCAAAGATTGCGGCTGGAAAACAACTTTTTCTGAGGACACTCTGGTTTCTTCTTCTTGGTCGATAAATCCCAATTCCAGCATCATTTTTAAAATATTATTTTTCCGTTGTTCCAATTGATCTAGGTGCGTGCCCCAAGGAGAATAATAAGAAGGAGCTTTAGGCAAACTTACTAAATAAACCGATTCTGCCAAAGAAAGATTTTTGGCGGATTTTCCAAAATAAGTTTGGCTAGCCGCCTCAACGCCGTAGGCGTTTGAGCCGTAAGGAATGAGATTTAAATAAAGATTTAAAATCTCATCTTTTGAATATTTTTTTTCTAACCAATAAGAAAGAATTAACTCTTTAGTTTTCCGTGAGAAAGTCCGTTCGGGCGTTAAAAAGGCTGTTTTAGCAACCTGCTGGGTGATGGTGGAACCGCCTTGGTAAAAACCGCCTTTAGTAATATTGACATATATTGCTCTGAGAATTCCTCGCCAATCAAGAGCTTGGTGAGAGTAAAAATTTTTATCTTCAATAACGAGAGTCGCTTCTTTCAAATAGTCCGGGATTTCTTCAAGAGAAACAAGAGTTCTTTTTTCTTCGCCGTGAATTTCATACAATAGAACTTCTCCGGAGCGGTCAAAAATTTTAGTTGATTGGTTAGGTTGCCGATTAATTAAAAGTTCCGGGTTAGGCAGGTCTTTAGCGATTCTAGCAACCATAAAAAGCCCTATTGCTAATAAAGTAAGCCCAATAAAAATAACGACCCCCAGAATTTTTAAAAACAGAAAAGTTTTTTCTCGATGTTTTGCCATTAATGTTTTTTATCTTTGATTTTTTTAATTTTTTCGGCTTTTTTGTCTTTTAAATTCTTCTTTTGGTAAAGTTTGCACCCGGCAGTTAAAGCGACTGCCAAGGCGTCAGTGGCATCGTCAAAGCCCTTAAAATTTTTAATTCTTAAGGTTTTAGTAACTATTTTAGTTACTTCTTCTTTTTCCGCGAAACCATACCCGGTAATGGTTTGTTTAATTTCTAAGGGAGTGTAATGAATGGGGCTGAGTTTATGCTGGGCTGATATAAATATTAAAACACCGATCGCCTGGGCTATTTCAAAGGCGGTTTTTTTATTTTTAAAGAAAAAAATTCTTTCGATAGCGACCACATCCGGCGGAGAATCTCTTAAGAGTTTTTTAATATTTTTTGCCAAAGAACAGAGGCGGCCGGGTGTGTCTTTAGCGATAGTTGTAAAAACGCCAAAATCAATCAGTTTTAAAGTCCTTCTGGTTTTTTTAACGAGGCCATAGCCTATTCTTGTAGTCCCCGGATCAATGCCTAAAATTAACATTTATTTATATATTTTTTGAATGTCGTCGTGGTTTTCCAATTCTTCAGCCAGTTTTTTAATTTTTTCTGAATTTTGGCTTTTAATTTCTTGCGGGAATTTTGTTTTCCAGCCCTCGGAGATTTTTTCAAAAGCCCACATTACCGAGCCCGGCGCCGCGAGTTTAGATTCGTTTTCGCTTAAAATTTTTTTTATTTCCGCGATGGTCCGATTTTTACTGTCAGAAACCGCCTCAATTAAAATAGGACAGCCGCCCGGCCCATAGGCCTCAATTAAAAGTTCTTCCAGATTTTTATCTTCCGAGGCCCGCTTAATCGCTTTTTCAATATTTTCTAATGGGACTTGATTTTCTTTCGCTTTTTCAACGGCTTGGCGCAGCCGGGGGTTGAACTGGAGGTCGGGATTGACGCGAGCAGCAATAGAAATAGCGTTTAAAAGCTTGGAAAAAACCTTACCGCGTTTTTGGTCGGTAACTTCTTTTTTGTTTTTTATTCCAGCCCAATGAGAATGCCCAGACATAATAAGATTTAGAGTTGATTTTAGTCTATATTTTTTAAGAGAGAGTTTCAAGGTCGGTTATTTGACTGCGTCTTATTTCCGGCAGGGTTGATTAAAAATTTTAAATAAAACATAATTAAATAAATTATGATTAACCCCAAAGAAATTCAGGAAAAATTGCAAAAAATGCGTCGGGAAGCCGAAGAAAGAGACACTCAGAGAAGAGCTCAGAAATTAAATTATCCCTATATTGACCCAAGAACAGCGCCGATAAATATTGAAGCTCTCGGGTTAATTTCTCAAGCCGACGCTCAAGAAAGCAAGTTAGCGGTGCTTGAAGTAAAACAAAAAAATTTAGCGCTCGCTGTTTATGACCCCTTACTGCCGGAAACAAAGAAAATTATAGACACCTTAACCGCCAAAGGATTTAAAGCTTCTTTTCTAATCAGTTCTTTGAGCGGACTCAAAGCGGTCTGGGATTTTTATCGATTTATTCCAAAAACCAAAGAAAGAATCACCGGCCAGATTAAACTGGAAAAAACGCGGCTTAATGAATTAAGGAAAGCTTTAACCTCTTTAGGAAATATTAAAAGAGCCTTAGAAAGAGTGGGGGCTGATAGCATTAACACTGCCCAAATTTTGGAAATTGTTTTGGCTGGCGGTCTTTCCAGTAGGGCTTCGGATATTCATTTTGAACCCAAAGAGAAAAAAGTGAAATTAAGAATAAGAATTGACGGGCTGCTTTACGACGTCTGGGAAGAACTTTCTTACAGCGCTTATAATCCGATTATTTCCAGAATTAAGCTTCTTTCCGGTTTAAAAATAAATATCCGCGACGAAGCTCAAGACGGCCGTTTCTCCATCGGTTTGCCGGAAAAAACTATTGAAATCAGAACCTCGGTGATACCGGCTGAATTCGGAGAAGCGGTGGTTTTAAGAATTCTTGACCCGGAGATAATCAGACTGACCATCAAAGATTTAGGATTCCGCGAAGATGATTTGGAAATAATTCAGAAAGAATTGATTAAGCCGAATGGAGCGATTTTAAACACCGGTCCCACCGGCTCCGGCAAAACCACCACCTTATATACTTTTCTTTCTCATGTTCAGTCGCCGGAAACAAAAATAATCACTATTGAAGACCCGATTGAATATCATCTTGAAGGGATAGAGCAAACTCAGGTTAATCCAGAAGCTGGCTATACTTTTGCTTCGGGGTTGCGTTCCATTCTTCGTCAGGACCCGGATATTGTTTTAATTGGTGAAATCCGAGACTTGGAAACCGCTGAAATCGCTATGCATTCGGCTTTGACCGGGCACTTGGTTTTTTCCACTCTTCACACTAATGACGCTTCAGGCGCTATCCCTCGACTTCTTGATTTAGGCGTTAAATCTCAAATAGCGGCTCCGGCTTTAAATATAGTGATTGCCCAGAGATTGGTCCGCCGACTCTGCAAACTTTGTAAAGAACCGGTAGAAATCACCGAAGAAATGAGAGAAAAGATTGAAAAATTTTTAGATAAACTTCCAAAGAGAGTGGATAAAAAATCTTTTAAAAAATTTCAAATATTCAAGCCTAAAGGTTGCGAGGAATGTAATTTTTCGGGCTATAAAGGAAGGTTGGCTATTTTTGAGCTTTTGATGGTTAACGATAAATTAAAAGAATTAATAAGTAAGGAGCCGGTAGAAACAGAAATTAAAAAATTGGCGGCCGAAGAAGGAATGGTGACTTTGAACCAAGACGGCATTTTGAAAATTTTAAGAGGAATTACTACGTCGGAAGAAGTAGAGCGGGTAGTTGGAGCTTTAGAGTGGTAGTCAAAAATAAGCGATGTCACGGCGCGTGACATCGCTTGAAATTCGCTGGAGATTATAAAAAATGAGCTGGTTTAACTCTGTGGGCATCCCGTAAACGGGACAAGGGCTCTTAATAAAAAGAGGTGAGGGATTTCTTCGAGGAGAGACCCAGCCAAGACCAGATCGTCCTAAAATCTAAAGAAATTCCTTTGGCCCACAGGGCTAATCAGCCCATTTTGGACATACTAACATATAAATACTTATTTGTCAACCCCCTCAATTATTATGGTTATTTTTTCTGAAATTTTTCCTAACCCAGTCGGCAAAGATTCGTCGGCTGAGTGGATTAAGCTTTTCAATAATTCTAATGAACTTATTAAACTTTCCGGCTGGAAAATAGAAGACGATTCCGGAAAAACTTTTATTTTTCAACAAGAAGAAATAAGCCCTCAAGGGGTTTTAATCCTTTTGTCGGGGGAAACTAAAATTATTTTAAACAACAACGGCGACCGCTTATTCTTACACAACCAAGAAAATAAATTAATTGATTCTGTCAGTTACGATTCAAGCGTGGCTGAAGGGGTTGTTCTCTATCGAGAAGCGGATTCTTCTATTTTAAAACAAAAATCAATTGTCAACAAATCAACAAAACAAACAAAAATTAATCTGATGGATCAATCAGTAATAAACCAAGCCAACATTATTAGTAAAAATCCCATTTCCGGCAGTTTAATTATTATTATTTTAGCTGTCTTTTTTATCGCCTTAGTATTTTTCATCATCATTAAAAAATTAAACTTATTAGAAAAATATGAAGATAAATTTTAAAAGTCATTCAGCCACCCAGACAAAAAAGTTTGCCCAATCTTTAATTAAAGAGATTCTTAATAAAAAAAAACAGACCAAAGCCTTGATTTTTGCTTTGACCGGCAATTTGGGTTCTGGCAAAACCACTTTTGTCCAAGGATTTTTAAAAAGTCTCGGCATCAAAAAAAGAATTACGAGTCCAACCTTTGTTTTAATTAAGAATTATGAATTAAGAATTAAGAATTATGGGGAAGCCTATCATATTGATTGCTACCGGATTTCCAAGCCAAAAGAAATATTAGGATTAAATTTTAAAGAAATTATCAGAAATCCTAAAAATATTGTCTTGATTGAGTGGTCGGAAAAAATCAGAACAATTTTACCTAAAAGCAGTATTTGGCTAAAATTTAAACACGGGAGAAAAGAGAACGAAAGGGAAATAAACATTGTCATGCCTCATGACAATACTTGAAATTTCGTAGTTCGGCCTCACTAAAAATTATAACAATATGAAAATTCTTTTACTAATTGACGCGAATGCTTTAGTCCATCGGGCTTTTCATGCTTTGCCGCCTTTTAAAAGCGTTGATAACAAGCCCACGGGCGCCCTTTATGGCGTGGCGTCAATTTTAATAAAAATTTTACAAGAGCCGGCTGATTTCATCGCCGCTTTATTTGACCGGCCGGAACCGACTTTCAGAAAAAAAATATTTGAAGAATATAAAATTCATCGGCCCCAAGCGCCGGATGAATTGATTTTCCAAATTAAGGAAGCTCGGGCTCTTATTAATCATTTCGGCATCAAAACTTTTGAATACTCCGGTTTCGAAGCTGATGATTTAATCGGTTCCTTTGTAAAAAAATTCAAAAACACTCCTGATTTAAAAATTAAAATTCTTAGCGGCGATTTAGATACCTTGCAATTGGTTGATGACGATAAAATAGTGGTTGAATTTTTAAAAACTGGCGTTAGCGAAATAAAGACTTATGACGAAAAAGCGGTGGTAGAACGGTACGGTATTTCTCCCAGCCAAATACCGGATTTTAAGGGGATAGCTGGAGACTCTTCGGATAATATTCCCGGGGTTAAAGGTTTAGGCCCGAAAACCGCCGCTCCTTTGCTTTTAAAATTCGGCAGTCTGGAAAATCTTTTTAAAGAAGCGGAGGCGGGGAATTTGAATTTAAACAAAGAAAAAGCGCTAAAGAAAATTTTAGAAAACAAAAAAGACGCTCTTCTTTCCCGCGATTTAGCCAGAATTGTTTGCGATGCGCCGATAGAAATTAAAGATATAAACGAATTGGCTTTTAAAGGATGGCCCAAAGAAGGATTGAAAGATTATCTTAAAAACTTTGGTTTTAAATCCTTAATTGAGAGAATAGATAAATTTTATTAAAGATGAGATAATAGAAGAGGACGCGATTTATATTATGATAACAACGCCAAAAATTATAAAACAACAAAGCTCTTTAATAAGCAGCGCGGAGATGAGGCCTTTTTGGGCTTTTTTGGTTATTGCTGCTTTGGTTTTAATTATCAGCGCTTTTACTCAGCCGCTTTCTTGGACGTGGTTAATTTTGGCGGTTTTTTTGATTTTGGGAATTATTATTTTTTTCATCAGTTTTAATTTAGGAAAAATCAACAGGGAAATTAAACTTGAAAAGAACCAGCTTAACGCGATAGTTTCCAATTTAGATGTCGGAGTGGTTGCTTATAATCCGGACCTTGTAGTTTTGGTTTGTAATCGCGCGGCGGAAAACATCCTTGGCTTGAATGCTAAAGATGTTTTGGCTAAACAATTTTCTTTAGCTTTAACCAAAGAGCCGAAGTTCAAGATAATGGCGCAGATAATGTTTCCTTCATTAGCGCTAACGGCTGTCAGAAGGTCGGGAACCGGTATTTACCCCGAAATTATGGATATTTCTTTGGAAGAACCAAGAGCCGAATTAAGGGTTTCGACCGAGAAGATTCTTGGGTTATCCGGCGAACTTTTGGGCTTTGTAAAATTGATCAAGGACCGGACCCGAGAAATTGAAATTTTGCGTTCCAAAAGCGAATTTATCAGCACGGCTTCTCACCAATTGCGGACGCCTCTCACCAGTCTTTACTGGATTTTTGAATCCTTAGAAAAAGAAGCGCTTGCCGAAACTCAAAAAACCCTGGTTAAAGAGGGTTTAGCGGCTTCTTCGCGGGCTTTGAAAATCGTCAATGACTTACTTGATGCTTCAAAGATTGAAGAGGGCAGATTCGGCTATCGCTTTGAAAATGCCGATGTAGTTGAATTTTTAGAAGCAGTTATCAAAGAAAAAAATGTTTTGGCCGAGGAATATGGAATTAAGCTTTATTTTCAAAAGCCTTCGGAAAAATCCATTGTTTGTTTTATTGACAAAGAAAAATTATCTTATGCCTTATCCAATTTGATTGACAACGCCATTAAATATAACGTAAAAAACGGCGAAGTAATTATCGGTATTGAAAAAGAAAAAAACGAGTCCTATATTTCCATTTTTGTGAAAGATACCGGTATTGGAATCCCGGCCGAAGAAATCAACAAACTTTTTACCAAGTTTTTCCGGGCGGAAAACGCGGAAAAAATCGCTTCTGACGGCACTGGTTTAGGATTATTCATTACCCGCAATATTATTCGTCGCCACGGCGGCGATATTTGGGCCGAATCCGAGATTAATCGCGGCAGCACTTTCCGTTTCACTCTGCCGACTGACCCGACTTTAGTCCCGCCGCGGGAAGTGGTTTATGAGGAAGAATAGTTTTTAAAATGCCTGAGCTTCCGGAAGTAGAAACAACTGTTAGCGATTTAAAAAAGAAAATCGTCGGCTTAAAAATTATTGATGTCTGGGCTGACGCTAAAAGACTCATTAAAAAATCCTCTTTTGAAATTTTCAAAAAACAAATAAAAAACGCGGAAATTAAGAAGATCGAGCGCCGCGGAAAGAATATTTTAATTTATCTAAACCCTAAATCTTATAGCGCCAAAAGCGATATATCGAGAGAAGCTCACTATACCCTAGACCTTAAAATATTATTGATTCATCAGAAACTTACCGGCCACTTATTATATGGAATATGGATGATGGACAAAGGAAGATGGACGCCTAAAGAAAAAGGACCTTTAAACGAATCTGTTAATCGGTTTATCCATTTAGTTTTTTTCTTGAATAACGGCAAAATGCTGGCTTTATCGGATTTAAGAAAATTTGCCAAAGTTGTGCTCGGTTCGGCTGAAGAAATTTTAAATTCAAAAGACATAAAAGAGTTGGGTCCGGAGCCGTTAGAGAAAACTTTTACTCTTAAAAAACTTAAAGAAGCCGTTAGAGATAAAAAGGCTAAGATTAAGCAAGTGCTGATGGATCAAAAAGTTATTGCCGGAATCGGCAATATCTATTCTGACGAAATTCTTTGGCAGGCGAAAATTCATCCTTTTAAACCAGCCAATAAGCTTAAAAACAAAGAATTAAAGGCAATTTATGAGGCAATGGGAGAAATTTTAGAAAAAGCGGTAAAATTAAGAGGAACTTCAATCAGCGATTTTCGCGACCCTGAAGGTAGAAAAGGAAATTACGTCGAAATTCTCTCGGTTTATCAAAGAGAAGGAGAAGAGTGTCCGCGTTGCGGCAGAAAAGTAAAAAGAATTAAATTAGGCGGCAGAAGCGCACATTATTGTCCCAAGTGTCAAAAGCTATGATTATTTTTCTTTACGGCCCCGATGATTATCGGCGCCACCAAAAATCAAAAGAGATTATAGAAGAATATAAAAAACGGCACCCTAATTTTGTGCTGCAGTTTTTTAATTTAGAAGAAGAAAATGAATTTTTGAAACTTCAGGAATTTAATCAGAATCGTTCATTTTTTGAAGAAATAAAGATGGCGGTTCTGGAAAATTATTTTGTGATAATTAACAAAGAGAAAAAAGAATTTTTAAAAAACGCCGTTGATAAAAAAGATTTAATTTTGCTTATTTCCGAAAACAAGCAGCCGCTGAAAGAATTTAAATTTTTATTGGAAAAACCGGTTCAATTTCAGGAATTTAAAAGTTTTAATTCTGCTCAACTAACTGTCTTTATTAAAAAAGAAGCAAAAAATAGGAAATTAAATCTAAGCGATGAAGCCGTCTTTTTTTTAAAGGATGTTTTTGATGATGATATTTGGAGGTTAATCAATGAATTGGACAAATTGGCTTTGATTAAAAAACCCAAACTGGAAATTGCGGACATAGAAGAATACAGTGATGTCAGCTTGCCTTGTAATATTTTTACTTTTATCAATAATTTTAACAGCCAGCAAATATCAAAAAATTTATTCTTTTTGGAAATGCTGTTTTTTAACCGCGAAGAACCCGCCAAAATTTTCAATTTTTTAGCAGCTTCAAAAAGAAAAACCAAAGATTTAACGGAGAAATTAGCCCGATACGATGTTCTGGTAAAATTGGGCAAGTTAGGTTATGAAGAAGTGCTTTTGGATTTAGCGCTTAGCTGATTTTTTTGAGAGTCTTGATTTTAAGCGGCTGGCTTTATTTTTTTTGATAACCCCTGTTTTTACCGCTTTGTCTAAATTTTTATAAACCAAAGAAAGCAATTTTCTTGCTTCTTCCATGTTTTTCTCTTCCAAAGCTTTTTTATATTGGCGAATGGCTTCCCTGAATTTTTTGGCGCGAGCCAAATTCAAGACTCTCCTTCTTTTATTTTGGCGCAAGGCCTTTTTTGCGGATTCGGTAATTGGCATTTAACAATA
>CAZYZO010000006.1:15248-23609 GCA_964651905.1 uncultured Candidatus Saccharibacteria bacterium
GTCAAGTATTTTTATATAATAGAAACCATGAAAACGGCGATTAAAATTTTACTTTGTTTGTCAATAACGGCTATTTGTTTGACTCAAGTTTTTTGTTCAGCGGCCACTCAAAGCGAGCTTCAGGACGCGATTAATAAGAAAAACCAAGAACTACAACAAGTAAGCTCCCAAATAGAAGCGACTCAGCAGCAGATTGAAGGAACTCAATCAAAAGGCACTTCATTGAAGAAAGAAATCACCAGTATAGATAAGCAGGTAAGCCAGCTCAATTTAAATATTAAATCCAGCGAGCTTACCATTGATAAGCTGAATTTAGAAATTGATTCTCTCGAATATGATATTACTGATACCGGAGAAAAAGTTATTTCCAAAAAAGAAGCGATCGCGGAAATTTTGCGTCAGCTTCAGCAAAACGGAGAAGAAACCCCTCTCACCGTTTTTTTAAGAAACGATAAATTGACCGATAGTTTTTTTGAGATTCAAGGGCTTAAAGATTTGAATAAAAACTTGGCTTTAGAGGTTTCTGAATTGAAAATTTTTGAAATCCAGCTTAATAGCGCTTTGGAAATGACCACCAATAAACAGCAGAAAGTTAAAAGCGAAAATCAAACATTAAAAAATAAAAAATCCATTAATGACGACCTTAAAAAGAGCAAACAAGTTATTTTACAACAGACAAAAAACCAAGAAACAATTTATCAAAAACAGCTAAGCGAATTGGAAAAACAACAGCAGGCGATTGCTGACGAAATCGGCAAATTTGAAGAGGAGCTTCGCAGTGCTTTCGATGTAAATTTGCTGCCGACAAAAAGACCGGGAGTTTTTGAGTGGCCGATAAACCTTGTTAAAGACGGCGGCATAGGGAAAATCTCTCAAAAATACGGAGAAACTGCTTATTCTTATCTTTATAAAGGTAAGCCGCATAACGGACTTGATATTGCGGCACCGATAGCTACGCCCGTTTATGCGGCGGCAGATGGAATTGTTACGGCGGTTGATAATAATGATCAGAGCTCTTACCGTAAATATCAATACGGAAAATATATTTTAATAAAACACGATAATAATTTAATCACTCTTTATGCTCATCTTTCAATTCAAGTTGTTTCCAAAGGTGCTCCAGTTAAGAGAGGAGATTTAATTGGTTATTCTGGTAATACCGGTTTTACTACCGGTCCTCATCTTCATTTTGGAGTTTATTGGGCTCCAAGTATTATTATGAAATCAATCTCGCCAGCTAAAGGGTTAGTGCCGGTCGGAGTAACTATTGATCCTCAAGATTATTTATAACTTGGATGCTTAGAAAATTTTA
This sequence comes from uncultured Candidatus Saccharibacteria bacterium, assembly GCA_964651905.1. GTDB lineage: Bacteria > Patescibacteriota > Minisyncoccia > UBA6257 > UBA9933 > CAZYZO01. Next base: position 16,561 of record CAZYZO010000006.1, read on the forward strand.
TCATTATTGTTTGACATTATTGGGAGCCATAATTTATCGGTTTCCTTCAAGCCGAATTTTTGTTGTTGGAGTTACCGGCACCAAAGGGAAGTCAACGGTTATTGAATTAATCAATTCAATTTTAGAAGCGGCAGGCAAAAAAACCGCTCTTTCATCTTCAATTAGAGTAAAAATTGCTGACAAATCGCAAAGAAATTCAACTGATAATACAATGCCCGGCCGGTTTTTTATCCAAAGATTTTTAAGAAAAGCAGTTAATTTAGATTGTGAAATTGCTTTGATTGAAGTTACTTCTCAGGGGATTAGCCAAAACCGTCACCGCTTTATCGATTGGTCGGCGGCTATTTTTACTAATTTGGCAGCCGAGCATATCGAAGCTCATAAGGGCTTTGAAAATTATCGGCAGGCAAAACTTTCATTTTTTGAATATGTAAAAAATCAGGAAGGCGCTAAATTATTTTTTATAAATAAAGATGATTTAAACGCCAATTATTTTATTGAGGCAGCCAGAAAAGAAAACAGCAAAATTGTTTTATATTCGGGTAATGATATCCAGAATATAAATTTAGAAACTGAAAATTTAAAATTTGTTTTCCCGGAAAATATCGCAGCTGCCATCGCTTTTTGTTTGCCCCAAGGAATTAACCAAGGAATTATTAAAAAAGCTTTAGAGAATTTCCCTGGTGTACCTGGCCGAATGGAAATTATTCAAGAAGAACCATTTAAAGTAATTATTGATTACGCGCATACACCCGATTCTTTAGAAAAGATTTATAAGCTTTTAGGTTCAAGGTTAATCTGCGTTTTAGGCTCGGCTGGTGGCGGACGCGATAAATGGAAAAGGCCAAAAATGGGAGAAATCGCGGCAAAATATTGTACTAAAATTATTTTAACTAATGAAGACCCATACGACGAAAATCCGCAAGAAATTTTAAATCAAATTGAAACTGGGATTCCCAATTCTAGGATTTATAGCGGGCGGTACGCCCGATATATTGAACATCCTGCTCACTATAAAATCCTCAATAGACAAGAGGCTATTAAAAAAGCTGTTTCTTTAGCCCAAAAAAACGATACTATTATTATTACCGGCAAAGGTTGCGAATCCTGTATTCATATAAAAAAAGGCAAAAAAATTCCTTGGGATGAAAAGAAAATAGTTGAAGAAATTTTAAGCGGGGGATAAATTCTAACCATAAATTCTCTGCTCTTAAAATTGATAAAATTATGCTACAATAACATTATGTCATTACCAAACGGATATCATTTTCCTTTGTATAAAATTTGTATTTCAGGAGCAGCGGAGACTAGCATCTGCGGCAAGGGTGCGTGCGAAATTGCCGAAACATTAGGCAAAGAAATTGCTTCTAGAAATTTAGTTTTGGTTGATGGCGCCACCATTGGTTTTCCTTTTGCGGCAGCTAAAGGCGCCAAGGAAGCCGGCGGAATCGTAGTGGGGATTTCCCCGGCTGGTTCCCAAAAAGAGCATATTGAAAGATATGGGTTGCCGGTTGATTGTCATGATTTAATTATTTATACTGGTTTTGGCTATTCAGGGAGGAATTTGCTTTTAACCAGGGCGGCTGATGCGGTAATTGTCGGTTGCGGCCGGATGGGCACGGTAAATGAATTTACTATTGCTTTTGAAGATAAAAAACCAATCGGAATTTTAGAAGGAGAATGGGAAACCGACGAAGTGGTGAAAACCATTCTTGAGAAATCCCACCGGGCTTCAGAACATCCTTATATTGCTTTTGATTCTGACCCTAAAAAACTTTTGGATAAAGTTCTTAAATTTATTGAAAAAGACAAAAATATCAATTTTAAAGATATTAAAGGTCGCACTGAGAACTGATTTATTATTTAATTAAATTTAAAAAATATGGCTGAACCAAAACCAATCGGTGAAATTACTCATTATTTCAGTCATTTAGGAGTGGGCATTTTTAAATTCAATAGAGCCGTAAAAGTAGGAGAAAAGGTCCATATTAAAGGCGCTACTTCCGATTTTACTCAGACAATTTCTTCAATGCAGTTCGACCATAAAGAAATCAAAGCGGCGAAAAAAGGCCAGCAAGTAGGCATCAAAATTGACGAAAAGGTCAGGGAGGGCGACAAAGTTTTTGAAGTAGCTGAATAATGTCATTTTTATTTACTTCTCAAGAAATCGTTATTTTTGGGCGGCTTATTTTGGCGGTAGTTTTAGGCGCGCTGTTGGGCATTGAGAGAGAGTTGGCGAGAAAAACCGCTGGCGTCAGAACTTATGCTTTAGTAAGCTTAGGGGCTTGTCTTTTCACTAGTCTTTCAATTTTGAGTTTTTTGAAGTATGGTGAATCTTTTGATATTTCCCGAATCCCTTCTAATATAGTTGTCGGTATCGGATTTTTAGGCGCGGGCGTGATTGTTTTCCAGCAATCGCACTTAAAGGGAATTACTACCGCGGCTGGTTTATGGGTAGCGGCGGCTATCGGTACGGCAGTCGGCTTTGGTTTTTGCTGGTTGGCGATTTTCGGAGCAATTTTAACTATTTTAATTTTTACTTTTCTTTGGTTTTTTGAAAGGGAAGTTGTAGAAAAGAGATCCAGCGAACCTCCAAAAACTTAAATCTTGCGTCCCCGTAGCTCAATTGGACAGAGCGTCAGCCTCCGAAGCTGAAGACTATGCGTTCGAGTCGCATCGGGGGCACTAACTTTTAATGCAAAAAATTGTCTTTTTAGCCGATTTTCTTTAAAATAAACGCAATGAAATTCATCGCTGATTTACATATCCACTCAAAATACAGCCGGGCCACTTCTAAAATTATGATTTTGGAAGAACTTGACCGCTGGGCTGACGATAAAGGCATAAAAGTAATGGCGACCGGTGATTTTACCCATCCTCAATGGCTGGAGGAAATTAAAGAAAAACTGGAACCGGCGGAACCCGGACTTTTTAAATTGAAAGAAAAGTTTAAATTAAAAACCATTAAGGGAACTTTCGCCGACACCAGATTTTTTTTAAGCACGGAAATTTCCGGTATTTATTCAAAGGGCAATAAAGTTCGCCGAATCCATAATTTAGTTTTTTTGCCTGACATTGAAACCGTTGAAAAAATTAACACTCAGCTTTCCTGGATAGGCAATTTAAAATCTGATGGCCGGCCAATTTTAGGTTTGGATTCCGAAGAACTGGCGAAAATAGTTTTTAACAGCAATCCAGAGGCAGCGATTGTGCCGGCTCATGTCTGGACCCCTTGGTTTTCGGTTTTCGGCTCAATGAGCGGTTTTAATTCTCTGGAAGAATGTTTTGGGAAATATACGGATAAAATTTTTGCGATAGAAACCGGACTTTCCAGCGATCCGGCGATGAACTGGCGGCTTTCAAAATTGGATAATGTTTCTTTAATTTCCAATTCCGACTCTCACAGCTTGGAAAGAATCGGACGGGAAGCCAATATTTTTGATACCGAACTTTCTTATCAAGGCATTATTAATACCATCAAATCGCGCGACAAGGGGAAATTTATCGCTACCGTTGAGTTTTTCCCCGAAGAAGGCAAATATCATTTTGATGGCCACCGCGCTTGTAATATTTCTTTTTCTCCGGAGGAAACAAAAGAACATAAAGGAGTTTGCCCAGTTTGCGGCAGAAAATTAACCATTGGCGTGATGAACCGGGTAGATGAATTGGCGGACAGGCCCGCTGGTTATCAAGACGAAAAAAGAACGCCTTTTTATAACTTAGTACCGCTTGATGAAGTTATTTCTGCGGTTTACGGCGTTGGCGTTGCTTCTAAAAAAGTGAAAGGAGAATACGAAAATTTGATTAAAACTTTTAGAAATGAATTCAGCATTCTTTTAGAAGTTCCGATAGATGAAATTAAAAAATCTGTTAATCCCCAGATAGCCGAAGGGATAAAAAGAGTAAGAGAGAGGAAATTATATATTGAACCGGGCTACGACGGCGAGTATGGTAAAATCAAAATTTTTAGAGAAGAAGAAAAAGTTAGTTCAACCGGCAGCCAAAGCGGATTATTTTAAAGGATTTCTACTTTAAGAGTTTGGACTCCGAAATTTTTTGCTTCTTCTTTGGTTTCAAACCAAATATCTATTTTTTTATAAAAACGTTTATTCATTCGGTCTTCAACCGTAAAAACTTGGTTGCCGAATCGTTCCGGGAAACGAACTTTTGTTCCTAAGGGCAAAAAGTTAGCCGCAACAATTCCTTTTCCAACATATTTACCTGAAGCAGTAATAAAAGGCGTTTCATCGGTTTCTTCCGGTATTGAAGAATAGCCGGTGACCGGGACAACCAAATAAGAACCCAGATTAGCTGTATTTAATAAATAGTCGTTATTTAAACTCGGCAAGACAGCCTCTTTTTGATTTTGGAGGTTTTGCGGAGTACTTTCTCCTTGTGCCGGCAAAACGCTGTTTATCGGCTGGGACAGGATTATTAAAATAAGCGAATAGAATAAAGCTTTTTTCATTTTTTGACAAACTAAAAACCCCTCTCGGGGTTAATTATTTTGTATTCGTATTATAGCAAAGGGGATTATTTTTGTCAATCCCCCCCCTCAAGTAGAAATTAAACCAAGAAAAAGTTAAAATATCTCAATGCTTGAATACTCTACCGAAGGATTGGTGTTGGACAAAGAAAAAAAAGTTGATTTTGACGGTTTGGTTTATTTATATGCCAAGGACTACGGAAAGATTATTGTTAAAGCTAAAGGAATTTATAAGCCAACCTCAAAATTAGCCGGGCACTTGGAGCCGTTAAATTTGGTTAAGGTCAGGTTAGTGGAAAAAAATGGGTTTCAGGTAGCCGACGCACTCCTCATAAAAAAAATCATCAGGGGAGAAGCCGTAAAGTCAAAAAAATTTTATCAGCAAGCCGTTAACCTTCTTTTGTTTATAAAAGAGTTAACTTTTGAATTACAGCCCGATTTTAAGCTTTGGCAGGCAATTTTGAAAACATTTGAAGTTATCAATAAAAAAAGAACGCCGTCTTATTCTTTAATTTTTGAAGCCTTGGGTTTTTCGCCGAAATTCGCTTCCTGCCAAAAGTGCAAAAAAAAGCCAGTCAGATATTTTTCCAAAAAAGACCAGGTTTTTTACTGCGGAAAATGTGCCGTCTCTTCCAAAATCCCCGAAAAAGAATTAGTATTAATTTAGAGTTTAGAAGTTTTTAATTATGGCACTTGAAGATTTAGAAAAAAATCTTTATCAAAAAAAAGAAATAAGGGAACCAACCGCTCCAGTCGAGAAAAAAACTTTTGAAGAAAAGATTTCTTCGGGCTGGGCCGAAAAAGAGAAAATGCCCGAGAAAAACATTCTTTTAGAAGAAAAAATCTCTAAAATTAGCGTTTTCTCCCGAAGATTTTTCTGGATGGCAATTGTTTTAGTTTTAATCGCCATCGGTTTTTTAATTTTTTATTTATATCAATTTTTTGCCAGCAAGGATATTATTTTTACCGCTGAAACACAAAAAGAGGTTCAAATCGGCGTGCCCTTTCCTTTAAAAATTAATTTTCAAAATACCTCTGAATCCGACCTGAAGGAGGCTAAAATTTCCATTGATTTGCCCGACAATGTGGTAGCCAAAGGCGGCAATCCGTCTGAAAGAATTTTAAGCGAGGACTTAGGCGATTTAGTTGCCGGCAGTTTTTTTGAAAAAGAATTTTCTTTTATAGCTTTGGCTGATGAGAATTCCGCCAAGCGTTTCAATATTCTTTTGTCTTATTATCCGCCGAATATAAAAAATCGTTTTGAAAAAAACACAGCCGCCGATATAAACGTTAAAGAATCGGCGATAAGATTTAATCTTGCTACGCCCGTCAAAGTTTTAAATTCCGAAGAATTTGAAATCAATATTGATTATGAAAATGTTTCGGACTTTGATTTTATTGGCGCAGAACTTGAATTAAAATATCCCCAGAATTTCACTTTTAAGGGTGCCAGTACTTCTTCGGTAGACTCCATTAATCTTTGGAATTTAGGTGATTTAAAAAAAGGCGATAAAGGCGATTTAACGGTCAGTGGAACGGTTTACGGCCAGGAGAATTCCTCCTTCAATATTGAAGGAATTATTTCAGCGAAGATTAACGCCCAAAAATATATCATCAACAAAAAAATATCAAACATCAATATTGCTCCTTCGCCGCTGGCTCTTAATTTTATTATTAATAACCAGTCATCTTATGTAGCTTCTTTAGGTGAAGATTTGAAATATGAAATAAATTATAAAAACAACACTGACACTGCCTTAAAAGATGTTATTTTAAAAGTCAGTTTGAAGGGAGCAATGTTTGATTTTACCGCTCCGAAAACCAGCGGCACCTTTAATTCCAAAGACAATAGCATTGCTTGGACCGCCACAAATATTTCTGGCTTCAGTTATTTAATGCCGGGAGCAGGAGGCACGGTTGATTTCACAATAAAAACAAAGTCTTCTTACCCGATTAAAAAAATCAGCGACAAGAATTTTGTTTTGAAAGCTCACGCCGAAATTACTTCGCCGACAACTCCTTATTACGTTTCGGCGGAAAAAACCATCGGAGTGGCTGATTTTGACGTTGAAGTTTCCGGTTTGGTTCAAATTGACAGTCAAGCTTTGTTTAATGACAGCCAATCGGGGTTTGTGAATAGCGGCTGGCCGTTGAAAGTTAATAAATCCACCAAATTTACCATCCACTGGATTATTAAAAATTATTCAACTGACATAGAAAATATTAAAGTGAAAGGCGTTTTGGCTGGCGGCGTGAAATGGCTTAATAAAGTGAAAAGCAATGTTTCATCAGTGCCGACTTATAACGAACGAACTCAAGAAATTAATTGGATAATTGATGAAATTTTGGCAACCAAAGGAGTTGTTTCCAAAGCCGTAGAAGCAATTTTCCAAGTGGAAGCCGTGCCCAATACTACTCAAATCGAAAATTATATGCCGCTTTTGAGCGAAACCACTATTAGCGCTACGGATGTTTTCAATAATCTTATTTTGCAAAACAAAGATTCGGCTTTAACGAGCGATTTGGCTGACGACCCTTACGTTAATCGCATTGACGGCAAGGT
>CAZYZO010000007.1:0-23056 GCA_964651905.1 uncultured Candidatus Saccharibacteria bacterium
GGGAGAAATCAAAATTAACGAGTCAAAAACAAGCGAAAAAATCAGAATCGCCAATATAAATTTTTTTAAATGATTTTTAAATCTCATAAACCAACGCTTTTTACTTTTATTTCTAAAGTTCTTTGTATTTGGTCGGCGGAATTAACAAGATTTTCCAAAGAATTCACAGCTATATACGCTTTTAATTGGTCGTTCTGATAGTCACCAATGGCTTCATAAATAATTTTAGCATTTTGATAATGAACAAGTAAGTCTTTATGGAAATCCAGCCAAGAAGAAGGGGCTGAAGCGCTTATTAATCCGTTATAAGAGCAGTTATAAATTTCCGAGAGTTTTTTGACTGATGTAGAATCATTTTTTTCCATCGCGTCTTTTAAAATATCCGTAGCGCTTTTATTGAAGCCGCTAAAACAATTTTTGACAACGATTCCTAAATTCTCAATATATTGTTTTTTGGCGGAAGGCGAGTCGTCGCCGATTTTTAAAGCTTTATCGTCAATTGGTTGATTAAGCGGCAGGTAATTTTGACTATTGAATTGGTTGGTAAGTTCGTCGGCAATCTGTTTTCCTTCTAAAGGCAGTTCGCCGCTTTTATAATTTAATAAATCTTGGCTCGCGCCTAAAATTTTGGAAGACATAGCTTTGCCGATTTGTTCAGTGAGATTTTGGCTTGCGGTTGAAGTCGCGGTTTCACTGTTTGAGGAGAAAGTGGATGACAATTGCTGGTTCAAAAATTCTTTGGCGGTTTTTAAATCAATGTTTGCGAAAGGATTTTCTACGCCGGTTCCTAAAAAACCTGTTTTTTCCGGCTGATTTTGTTGATTAGTCGGAGAAGAAAAACTGGATTTGAAAATAAACCAAGAACCAAGAAGAACCGCGGCTGATATCAAAAATAATCCACTGATTTTCAAAGGGTTCATTAATAAAATTATACAAAGAAAAATTATCAAAATAAAGCGGAATTAGTAGTTATAGTGGATAAAATTATTATCTGGCTGATTGTTAAATTTTGAGGCCGGTCATCCGGATTAATTTCGTTTTTCTTCAAGGTTTCTTCTATTTTTGATTTAGATTTTTCAAAACCAGCTGAAAGATTGTTTAAAATGGTTTTTCGCGGCTGTTTAAAGAGGATTTTAATGAATTTATAATAATTTACTTCATATTGTTTATCGTCCATCGTCCATCCTTTATTGTTCGTGGTTAATTTAATTATTGCCGAATTAACTTTCGGCTGGGGCCTAAAAGCGGTTTTAGAAATAAAATCAATAATTTCCGGTCTTGCCCAAAATTGAATTGAAGCGGCTAAAAGATTCATCCCATTTTTAGCTATAATTCTTTCCCCTACCTCTTTTTGGATTGTGAAAACCATTGTTTCCGGCTTTGGCTCTAAATTAGCCAGAGTTCTGAACAAATAGCCAGTTATATAATAAGGAAGATTACCGACAATTTTGTAGCGTCTAGGATTTAGGACATATGGTTTAGTTATTTGCGGTAAGACTTTTAAGGCATCGCCTTGAATGATTTCTGTGTTTTTATCGCCCGCAAATTTTTCTTTTAATAAACCCGCAAATTTTTGATCTTTTTCAATAGCGATTATTCTTAATTCTTTATTCTTAATTCTTAATTCATTTGTTAGTTCTCCGTGGCCAGCCCCGATTTCAATAATAAAATCGCCGTCTTTTATATCAAGAGCATTGACGATTTTCTCTAGAGCACTTTTATCCTTTAAAAAATGTTGTCCGAGCCGTTGTGCCATAGGTCTTTTTGTGTTATTATATCTTTGATATATCAAACTTCGGTTTGCTATTACTAACTATTATTACTTATTTGAAATTAATCGCCAAGTTTTTTGACAGACTGACGAAGGCCGATAAAATCCTTTTGGCTATAGTTTTTGTCGCTTTAGCGGCTAATTTTTTGTTGATGAAACAGCCGATTTTAATAGCCAGTTTGCTTTCGCAGAATAAATCTCAGCCTGGCGGCCCAATTACCACCGCTAATTTGGCAGCTGTTTTTGATAAAAAAATCACCAATAAAAAAGAGCAGGGAGTTTCCAGCGACACCGGCTTCAACGGCTTTAGGTTAGCTGAAAGAGAGGAAGAATTGGCGGGGTTTGCTTTAATAGAAAGCTCCGCTTTTTTAAGCGCCGCTGGACCCCTACAAGACTTACGTCAGAGCGGAAATTTGATGATTTATGAAGTGAAAAAAGGCGATACTCTTTCGGAAATTGCTGAAAGTTTTGGCGTTTCGGTTAATACCCTTATTTGGGCTAATAAGAATTTATCAAGCCGTTCTTTAAAACCAGGCCAGGAAATTATTCTTTTGCCGGTTTCCGGAGTGATGCATACAGTCTCCAAAGACCAAACACTTGAATCAATTGCCAAGCTTTATAAAACCGATATTGAAAAAATAAAAAAATATAATGATGTTGACGGCGTTTTGGCAGCGGGAACAACTTTGATTATCCCTGGCGCTAAACCGCTTTCAACAACAGCTTATGATAGTTCGGACTACAGCAACTTGCCGAAAAAATCCGGCTATTTCATTATGCCGACAAATGGATGGAATTGGGGCCAGCTTCATCCGAATAACGCCGTTGACATTGCCAATAGTTGCGGTACGCCGGTTTACGCCAGCGCCGAAGGTTTAGTAATTGAAGTTGATGGCACTGGCTATAACAGTGGCTACGGCCAATTTATAGAAATAGAACATCCTAATAAAACTTCCACTTTATACGCTCATCTTTCAAAAATTTTAGTTTCCAAGGGTAAAATGGTGGAGCAAGGTGAAATCATCGGCTACATCGGGAACACTGGTAAGGTGCATGGGTATAGTGGTTGCCATTTACATTTTGAAGTTCACGGCGCCCAAAACCCATTCGCGAAATACTAAAATCTTTCTTCTTCTCTTACTCGGTAAGAAAACGCTTCGGCGATATGTTCTGATTTAACTTTTTCCGATTCTTCTAAATCAGCGATAGTCTGGCTGATTTTTAAAATCCGGTAATAGCCCCGGCCGGAAACAATATTTTTCTCAAGAATTTTTTTAAGAAAACTTTCCGCTTCCGGAGAAACCTCCACCAGCTGGTCCACTTGTTTTGAAGACATTTCGGCGTTGGTATAAATTTTCGGTTTTATTTTTGAAAATCTTTTGGCTTGGATTTCTCTGGTTTTTATGACTTTATTTCTGGTTTCTTCGCTGATTTTATTGTCGACTGATTTTTTGATTAAGTCTTCAATTTTTATTCTCGGAACTTCAATTTGGATATCAATCCGGTCCAAAAGAGGGCCGGAAATTTTTTTGCGATAGCGAAAAACTTCGTTTGCGGTGCATTTACAATCTATTTCCGGGTCGTTGAAATAGCCGCAAGGGCAGGGGTTCATCGCCGCGACCATCAAAAATTTCGCCGGGAAACTCAAAGTACTTTTAGCTCGGGAAACGACGATTTTTCCGTTTTCCAAAGGTTGACGTAAGGCTTCTAAAAGATCGCGTCGAAATTCCGGCAGTTCATCCAAAAATAAAACTCCCCGGTGGCTCAAACTGATTTCTCCGGGTTTCGGATTTTGACCGCCGCCGACTATTGAAACCGGCGAAGCGGTGTGATGGGGTTGGCGAAAGGGCCGGAAATCAATAAAACTTTTTTCTTCCATAGCTGAAGCCGCGCTGTGAATCTGAGTCGTTTCAATGGCTTCTTCCAAAATAAGCGGCGGCAAGATTGAGATAAGGGCTTGGGCGAGCATGGTTTTTCCGGTGCCCGGCGGTCCTGACATCAAAAGATGGTGATTGCCGGAAGCCGCTATCATCAAAGCTCTTTTGGCGTTTTCTTGTCCTTTAATTTCCGAGATATCAACCACTGATTGGTTTCTGCCGGGTTCAAATTTAGTTTCCGGACAAACAGGCATTTTTTCTCTTTCCTCCAAAATATTTATTAATTGTTCCAGAGAAGAAATCGGGATAACTTTTATGCCTTTGATAATTGCCGCTTCGGTCGCGTTTTGTTCCGGCAAAAATAAAAATTTAAAACCTGATTTTCTAACCAGCTGGGCAATACTCAAACTTCCGTTTACTGATCGAAGCGTCCCTTCAAGAGAAAGCTCACCGATGAAAATTTTATTTTTTGTTTCAAAAGGCCTTACCTGTTTCGTTGCCAGAAGGTAGCCGACGGCAATCGCCAAATCGTAATGCGATCCGGCTTTTTTTATGTCCGCCGGCGCCAAATTCACCGTGATTCTCCGATTTTCTTTGTTTGGCGGTTTCAGCCCGGAATTTTTTAAAGCCGAGTTTACTCTTTCTTTGGCTTCGGACAGCGCTTTGTCGGCTAAGCCGACAATATTAAAAGAATGGAGGCCGACATTAATATCGGTCTCCACTTCTATTAGTTTTGCTTTGATGCCTTCAAGTTCGGCTGAAAAAAGCTTGCTGAGGTTTTTCATTGCTGTTAGCGGCTTATTTTTTGTTTGCAATTCTGACAAAGCTGCGACTCGGGCGCTACATTTAAAAGTTCTCGGGAAATTTCTTCTTTACAGTTTTCGCAAATGCCGTAAGTGTCTTTTTTTATCTTTGTCAAAGCCAATTCAATATCAGCCAAATGCTTTTTCAGAACTTGTGCTTCGGCCAATTGGTTGGAGATTTCTTCGGATTCGTCTGTCTCGGTGTCAGGGTCACTTTCACTACCCATATCTGGAGGGGTTTTAAACTCCTGTAATTTCTTCAAGATATTTTTTCTTTCCCGAGATAATTTCTTTTTATAGCCGATTAAATTCCAATTGATTAGAATCATTATTTAAATATTATCAGTTTTTTATTTAAAAAGAAAATTTACCGCCAAAAAATAGCCGGTTAAAACACAGCCGATAACTATCGCTAAAATAATTATGGTTAAAATTAGATTTTTTTTACCTGTCGGCTCCTGATATATCTCTTCTTCCAATTTTTCTTTCGCCCAAGTGGGTATGGGCCGGAGTTCGGCGCTCTCGGGAGCAGAAGACGGCTCGGAAAAACTTATCAATTCCGGCTCAGCGGGTTTACGATATTCTTCAGATGGTCTTTTAACGCCTGAAAATCTTTTTTTATCGGATTGCATTGTCCTAATGCTGACTTTTTTGCTTTCCGGAGAGGGAATATTATTGTTATTTTGGGGCATCATAGTCTAATTGTATCATTTTTTCAGTTTAAAACACTTATTTAACAATATTTTCGTATTGATTGATAAAATAATTATTGTTTTTGATTTTTATCGCCAGCAAATCAATTCGCCAACCCTTTTCGTTATCAATTAAATTTGGATAATGGCCGGCGTATAAAGAAGCGGTTCTTTCAAGTTTTTTTAATTTGTTTTTTGTTAATTGGTCTTCGGCTGAAATTTCGCCTTCGCTGACAGTTTTAACTTCTACAAAAACCAAAGTTTTATCCGGCGCCCGGCTGATAATATCCAGTTCGCCCCAAGGTTTTCGGAAATTTCGGCCAATGATTTTATAGCCTTTTTTAACAAAATAATCACAGGCAAGATTTTCGCCCAAAGCCCCGAGAGTTTGTTTTTGAGTCATAAATTAGTGGGCGCTGAAGGAATCGGACCCTCGACCTACTCGGTGTAAACGAGTCGCTCTACCGCTGAGCTAAGCGCCCATTTTGGGTGTGCGCGGTAGGGATCTCAGGTGGGTCCCGCTCCGCACCCACTTTCCATCTTATTTAGGTGCGCGCGCCTGGATTCGAACCAGGAACCTCCGAGGTATAAGCTCGATGCTCTGCCGTTGAGCTACGCGCGCAGACTTAGACGGCTATAGGTTTTATTTTATAAGATTTTATTAAAGAGTAAAATTCGTCGCCTTCCAAAGTTTCTTTTTCAATCAAAGATTTGGCGATTTTATCCAAAGCTTTGTGATATTTTTTTATTATATTTTTAGCGGCAGCGTAAGCGCGGTCAATGAAATTTTTGACTTCGCTGTCAATTTCTTTGGCTACCGCCTCGGAATAATCTTTTTCCACGGCGATTTCTCTGCCCAAAAAAACCATTTCGTCGGTGCGGCCATAAGTAATCGGCCCTAATTTTTCGCTCATTCCGAATTTAGTGATTAGTTTGCGGGCCAGTTCCGAGCTTTGTTTTAAATCCGAGGAAGCGCCGGTGGAAACATCTTTGAAAATTTCCTGTTCAGTAATATATCCACCAAGCAGCACCGCCAGTTCGCTCATAAACTGAGCTTTGGTTTTTAATCTTCTTTCTTCAATCGGTAATTTTAAAGTATAGCCGCCTACCAGTCCTCGGCTGACAGTGGAAATTTTTTGAACTGGGTCAGTGTTTAAAAGTCCGACCGTTACTAAAGCATGGCCAGCCTCATGATAAGCAATAATTTCTTTTTCTTTCAGCGAAATGGCTTTTGAGCGGCGTTCCGGCCCCAAAATAACTTTTTCTATTGAAGCGTACAAATCTTCCTGATTAATTGATTTTTGATTTTTAGTGGCTGCCAAAATAGCCGATTCATTCATTAAATTAGCCAAATCAGCGCCGGAAAAACCCGGGGTCCTAATCGCCACTTTATGCAAATCAATAACGTCAGCAAAATGTTTCCCGCGGCTGTGGATTTTCAGGATTTCTTCACGGTCATTGATATCCGGCAAATCAAGGATAATTCGGCGGTCAAATCTTCCGGGCCTCAGCAAGGCCGGGTCCAAAATATCGGGTCGGTTAGTAGCGGCGATAACAATTCTTGTGTCATCTCTGTCAAAGCCGTCCATCTCCACTAGAATCTGGTTTAAGGTTTGTTCTCTTTCATCATGGCCGCCGCCCAAACCAGCGCCTCTTTCTCGGCCGACCGCGTCAATCTCATCAATAAAAATTATTGACCGCCCGACTTTTTTGGCGGTCAGGAATAAATCTCTGACTCGGGAAGCGCCGACGCCGACGAACATTTCCACAAATTCCGAAGCGGACATATGAAAGAAAGGTACATTGGCTTCGCCGGCAATCGCTCTCGCCAGTAAAGTTTTCCCCGTGCCGGGCGCGCCCAAAAGAATAACTCCCCGTGGGATTCGAGCTCCCATATCCAGATATTTTTTAGGATTTTTCAAAAAATCAACCACTTCCATCAATTCCTGTTTTGCTTCTTTCAAGCCCGCCACATCGTTAAAAGTCACCCGATTTTTAAAAGGATTAAAAATTTTTATATTAGCTCGGCCGAAATTAAAAGCTTGGTTAACGCCGGTTTTGGCTTGGCGGAATATCATCCAAAAAAACACGCCGATAATTATCAAAGGCAGAAGCGAAGGGATAAGAATGCCCGCCCAATATTTAAATCCTGAAGCTTCTTTTATTTCAAGTTTAACTTCGGAGAGAGCTTTAGAATCAACACCGTAATTTTTAAAAGTTTCCGATAAGCCGACTTCAAGCTCTTTTTTAGAGAGTACTGATTGACCATTTTTTAATTTAATTGAAAGGTCGTTGCCATTGACGGTGATTTCGGATACCTCATAATTGTTTATTTTAGCGGTTAATTCATCAAGCGACATAGTCGGAATGGTTTTTTGGAATTCGGAAAATAAAGCGAAAATAAGCGCTATGGCCAGCAAGATATTAATTGCTAAAAAAATATTTTTTCCGAGAGATTTCATTTATTTTTTTAACTTCAGAAGAATTCTTTTTTCCTCCGGTTTTACCGAGGCCAAAATGAACGGATACGACTTCTTTAATTCTAAAGCTTTTTCCATTTCTTCCAAACTGCCGAACTCGGTGATATGGATTAGTCCTTGGATATCCAAATCCAGATTGATAATGGCGCCAAACGGATTAAAACTATAAACAGTGCCCATCGCTTCCTGGCCTTCTTTATATTTTTCTTTTACTTGGTCCCAAGGGTTGGGCTGGAGCGCTTTCAATGATAAAGAAACCCGACCGTCTTTTATTTCAACAATTTTTGCTTTGATAATGTCATTTATTTTAATGATGTCTTTAGGATTTTCAATCAGTTTATGGGAGAGCTCGGAAATGTGAATCAATCCTTCCAAATCGGGGTTGTCGGTAAATCTGAAAAAAGCGCCGAATTCGGCGATGCCGGAAATTGTTCCCTCAATAATGTCGCCCACCTTGTATTTTTTAAGAGCTTCTTGGGAAGCGGTATTGCTGGCTTCTTTTTCGGAAATAATCAGTTTGTTTGCTTTTTGATTAACGTCAATGATTTTTACGCTAAAAGTTTGGCCAATTAATTTTTGAAGTTCCTGGAGGATTTTATTTTTATCGGCGTTTTCTACCCGGGGATAGTGGGAGCTTAAAAGTTGGGAGACCGGCAGGAAAGCTTTTATATTTTTGATTTCCGAGATTAAGCCGCCGGTATTAGCATCCATTATTTTTGCTTCCAACGGTTCGCCGATTTCTTGAAGTTCTTTCAGTTCATGCCAGACTTTTTGCTGGGAAGCGCCGATTAGGGAAAGTTCAACGTAGCCGTTTTCGTTTTCCGGTTCAACAATTTTTGTAGGCATCGGGTCGCCGATTTGTACGTCTTTTAAAACATTTTTAGCGTTTAGAAATTCAAGACCGTAAATAATACCGACGCCGAATTTTCCCAAATCAAAAAAACAAACTCTTGGCTCTCTTTTCATTAATTTAGCCTCAATAATATCCCCGCGTTTTAAAAAGGCCATTGAAGCCGATTCCAGTTTTAATAATTGTCCAAAAGAAGAATTTTCTTTGTTCGTTTTCACCATATAAAGCCGAAGCTTGATAGACTCGCTACGGGGTTATTCTATCAGAATCCGTTTGAAAATCAAGCATTTTTATGATAAACTAAAAAATAATTTTATGATTATCACTTTTTACGGCGAGGGATGTTTTAAAATTCAATCAGGCGAGGCAGTTATTTTAACCGACCCGCCGGCAAAAGAAAGCGGCTTAGATTCGCCGCGTTTTAAATTTGATTTGTTATTGAAAACTTTGAATGCTTTTCCGCCGGAGAATAAAAGACCGTATGAATTATGCGGGCCAGGCGAATATAATTTTAAAATTAGCGATAAAGAAATAGACATTGAAGGACTATTTTTAGACAGGGAGTCGTCTGATAAATTCATTAAAAATATTTATTTGGTTGAGTTAGAAAATATAAAATTGGGCTTTTTGGGCCATCTTTCCGAGGATTTATCCTCGGAGATTATTGAAAAATTGGAAGAAGTGGATATTCTTTTTGTGCCGGCAGGCGGTAAGCCGTTTATTGACCAGAAAAAAGCTGTTAGTCTAATTAAACAAATTGAACCGAAAATCGTTATCCCCAGCTTTTATAAATTAGCCAACCTGAAAAGGCCGGCGGAAGATTTGAAAAAGTTTTTGAAAGAATTTGACCATGATTCGGTTTGCGAAGAGAAACTGACCGTTAAAAGAAAAAACCTTTCAGAAATAAAAGGGACAAAAATTGTATGCCTCAAGGTTTAAAAGATTTTATAACCAAGGATATATCGAAGATCCGCTTCGCTATAGTATCAAAGATGATATATCGAGTAAAGCTCGCTATAAGAAGATTGCAGAAAGCCGACAAGAGCGTTAAAAAGGGATATTTAATTATTTTTTCAGCCATTACGATGGCAGTGGTTGTCGGACTGTGGATTTTTTATTTGAGAGTGCTTTCCAAGATGTCATTAGAAGGTAGCGGAGTTTTTTTAAAAAATTTTTTTATAGCCATCGGCCACTGGCTCAAAGATATCTTTTTGAAAATAAAATTGGGAAAAGTAATAATCATTGAACGATAAATGCCAAAGAGAATAAAAGAACCCGCTTCAGCTGCCTTACCGGCAGATGGGCAAAAGAAAAATAATCTAAAAAGAGAAATTTCTGAAGAACTTCAGGAGTCTTATTTGGATTACGCGATGAGCGTTATTGTTTCGCGTGCTTTGCCCGATGTCCGGGATGGGTTGAAACCGGTCCAAAGAAGAATTTTATGGTCAATGTGGGACAGCGGCTTGTCTCATTCGGCGAAAACGAGAAAATCCGCCAACGTGGTCGGCGAGACAATGGCTCGTTATCATCCTCATGGCGACATGGCCATCTATGATGCCTTGGCGAGAATGGCTCAGGATTTTTCTTTGCGTTATCCCCTGATTGAAGGCCAGGGCAACTGGGGTTCCATTGACGGTGATTCGCCGGCCGCCATGCGGTACACCGAAGCCCGACTTTCTAAACTTTCCGAAGAGTTTCTTTTGGATATCGAAAAAGAGACCGTTGACTGGCAATCAAATTATGATGCCAGCCGAATTGAACCGAGAGTGCTTCCTTCCAAACTGCCCGGTTTGCTGTTAAACGGTTCTATGGGTATCGCGGTCGGGATGGCGACTAATATCGCACCCAATAATTTAGAAGAAGTCGTTGACGCCACTTCTTATTTAATTGAACACCCTGACGCTTCCACTCAGGAACTTTTTCAATTTGTCCAAGGCCCGGATTTTCCTACTGGCGGAATTATCTTTAATAAGAAAGCAATTTTTGAAGCTTACAGCACCGGCAAGGGACCGATTACAATGAGAGGCGTTGCCGAAATAGAAGAAACTAAAAAGAATCAGATTAATATTATCATCACGGAAATTCCTTACCAAACGAACAAATCCGAATTGATTTCCAAAATTGCCCAATTGGTTCAGGATAAAAAAATTGAAGGCATCAGAGATCTCCGAGACGAGTCGGACCGCGAGGGCTTGAGAATCGTCATAGAGCTGAAAAACAATGCGCCGGCTCAAAAAATTCTCAACCAGCTTTATCAATTCACCGAGCTTCAAAAAAATTTTCATTTAAATATGATTGCTTTGGCGGATGGCCTTCAGCCGCGGGTTTTTTCTTTGAAAGACTTGCTGGTCGCCTATCTTGAGCACCGGAAAATTATTGTCAGAAAAAGAACGGAATTCGACCTGAGGCGGGCGAAAGAAAGGGCCCATATTTTAATGGGGCTGGTCAAAGCGCTCTCCGTTATTGATGAAGTGATTAAGACCATCAAAAAATCCAAAGACCGCCAGGACGCTTTTAATAATTTGGTGAAGAAATTTAAGTTCAGCGAAATTCAGGCCAATGCGATTTTAGAAATGAAACTTCAGACTTTGGCGAATTTGGAAACCCAGCGCTTGGAAGACGAATTGAAAGAAAAAAAGAAATTAATCGTCGACCTGGAGCTGATTCTTAAACAACCGAAAAGAATTTTAAAAATCATCAAAGATGAATTGGCGGAGATGAAGCAGAAATACGGCGATGAAAGGAGAACTAAAGTGGTTGCCAGCGGGCTCAAAGAATTTCAGGAAGAAGATTTAGTGCCCAAAGAAGAAGTGATGATTACGCTTTCCAACTCCGGCTACATTAAAAGAGTCCCGCCGACCAGCATCAAGGCTCAAAATCGGGGAGGCAAAGGGCTGACCGGCTCTGATTTGGCTGAGGAAGAATTTATTACTCAATTTCTCAAGGCCGATACTCACGACAATATTTTATTTTTTACCGATAAAGGCAGGGTCTTTCAGGCAAGGGTTTATGAGATTCCGGTTGGCACCCGTATCTCACACGGCAAATTAATCCATAATTTTTTGGATTTTCCGGCTGAGGAAAACATCTCGGCCATCATAAGCTATGCTTCAGTCAAGGACGAGAAAGAATTGAAAAAACAATTTTTGGTGATGTGTACCAAACAGGGAATGATAAAAAAGACGGCCTTAGCTGATTTCCAAAATGTCCGGCGTTCCGGCATTATCGGAATGTCTTTAAAAAACGGCGACCTGTTGAAATGGGTGAGGATGTCTTCGGGCAAAGATGAAATAATCATTGCGACCAGTCTGGGCCAAGCCATCAGATTTAAAGAAACTAAATTGCGGTCTATGGGCCGCCAGGCCTCGGGAGTAAAAGCCATCAGTTTAAATACTAGTGATTTTATTGCCAGTCTTGATATAATAAAAGAAAACAAGGACGGGAAATTTTTAGTGGTGGCTGAAAACGGATTTGCCAAACAAACGCCCATTTCTTCTTACCGAGTCCAGTCGCGCGGCGGCAAAGGCATCAAAACCGCTAAAATTACCAGCAAAACCGGCCAGATTATGGCAGCTCAAATTTTAGGCGACGAAGAAGAACTTTTTGCTCTTTCCGCCAAAGGCCAGATTATCAGAACTAAAATTTCCAGCATCAGAGTCGCTTCCCGAATTTCCCAGGGCGTCCGGATTATGAGATTAGATAAAGGGGATAAAATTGCGGGCATCGCAACAATTTAAAATATCTATGCAACAATTTTCTAAAAAACAAATTTTAATTATCATCGGCGTCGCCGTAATTATTTTGATTGTGATTTTGGCGTTCACGGTTGGTCGGAAGCCAACAAAGCAACAGGCAGTTAGTTTGACCTTTTGGGGTGTTAATGACAGCAAAGAAATTTGGGAGCCGATTTTAAGCGCTTATCAAAAACAATATCCCAACGTCAAAATTCAATATACTGCGTTTAACGAAGTTAATTATGAAAGCAGCTTGCTTGATGCTTTAGCAGCTGGCACAGGCCCGGATGTTTTTATGTTTCATCGTTCCTGGCTGCCGAAACATTATAATAAAATTTATTCTTTTGACACAGCAAAAATGTCTCCGTCGAAATTGGCGGAACTTTTTCCCGAAGTGATTGAGCAGGACTTTTCCGACGGCCAATATGTCTATAGCCTTCCTTTATATTTAGACAGCTTAGCCACTATTTACAATAAAGATGTTTTTAACGCGGCCGCGGTGGCTTTAGTGCCAAAGACCTGGCAGGAATTCGAAGTTTTAACGCCTAAATTGAAAAAAATTGATTCTGAAACCAACGCGATTATCAGGGCAGCCGGCGCCATCGGCGGCTCCAATAAAAGTATTTATAATGCTTCAGACATTCTCAGTTTGATTATGATGCAGTCCGGCGTTTCTTTCCCGAAGAATTCCAGCGAACGATTATCTTTCTTTCTTACCGGCCAAGAACCATTAGATTTTTATCTCTCCTTCAGTAATCCGAAAAGTTTGGTCTATACTTGGAATGACGGCTTTTTCCAATCTTCTTTGGATGATTTTGCTAACGGCAAGATAGCGATAATTTTTGATTATCAAAGCGCAATTAAAACTTTAAAGAAAAAAAATCCTTATCTGAACTTTGGCGTTGCGTCAATGCTCCAGCTTGATTTGGATAAGCCGGTTAATCTGGCGGATTATTGGGGATTGGCTATCTCTTCAAAAAGTAAAAACCTGACTGCTAGCCAAGACTTCATTTTAACCATAACCACCGATGAAACTTTAAATAAGGCATATCTTTTATCAGCCAACCGGCCGCCGGCTTTAAGAATATTAATTTCTCAGTATCAAATCACTCCGGTTTTGGGAATTTTTGCCAGCCAAGCTTTGTCAGCCCAATCTTGGTATCAAAAAGATCGCAATTCCGCCAGTCAAGCTTTTTCTGATATGATAGAGTCAGTATCGCTCGGCAAATTTTCCATTAGAGACGCCTTGGAAAACGCTCAAAATAAAATTAATTTTTAATAAAATGAGGAAAATAAATTTATTACGTCTAATTTCTATCTTCTATCTTCTATTTTTTGCCGTCAGCACTGCTTCGGCTGCTGGTTTAACTCCTCTATTTACTGGTTGTGGTTCTGACGGCATTTGTGATTACTGCGATTTTTTGGCGATGGCTCAAAGAATTATTAAGTTTTTGATGTTTGTCGGTATTCCTATTACGGTACTTTTTATACTTTACGGCGCTGGGATGATGATGATTTCCGCGGGTTCGCCGGAGAAAGCCGCGGCCGGCAGAAAAATTATCACTGATGCTGTTCTCGGCTTAGTTATCGCTCTATCTGCGTGGATTATTGTCAATACGATTTTCATTGTTTTAGCCAATCAAGAGTCGGGTCTTTTAGAAAACTGGTGGAAATTGAAATGCTGATTTAAACTTGCAACAATAAATAAATTAAATTAAAATTCAATCAGTGATTAAAAGAATTTTGTTTTTATTATTAAATTTTAATCTTGCTGTAAGTCAGGTTTTAGCTGTAACTGAAGGCGGTAGCCCTTCTCAGTCTTTTTCAATTGAGCCGCCGACTAGATTTGATACAATTGAAGGACTTATTGAAGGAATCGCCAAATGGCTGACTATTATTGCCGCGCCCATTGCCACCATAATGATATTAGTCGGCGCTTATCAGATTTTATTCTCGGCTGGAGACCCCGTGAAGGTTGCGACCGGCAGAAAGACCATCCTTTACACGATTATTGCTTATGCTATAATTTTAATTGGCTGGGGAATCGCCTCTGTCATTAAAAATTTTTTAGGCATACAATAAACAAAAAGGTCGGTCTTAAATGATGTTTAACATGAAAAATTTAAAAAATATTATTTTCAGCGCAGTAGCAATTTTTATGTTTTCGGGCGTTGCTTATGCTGTGCAGAATCCGCCGTCAGGAGGCACGGTTACTACTGATATTACAAATCTTCAGCAAATCCTTGATATTGTGTACTCAGCTGCTTTTTGGTTCCAGGCTTTCTTTTTTGCTATGGCGATAATATATATTATTTTAGCAGCCATTGCTTATTTGCAGAGCAGCGGTGATCCAGAAAGAATTGAAGGAGCTAAAAACAAATTGATTTATGCTGTTGTAGCTATTGTGGTCGCTATTTTAGCTTTTGCCATGAGATCAGTTATAGCGAACTTTTTGGGTGGTGGCGGAGGATTTTTTGGCTTTTAGTTCTAAAAATTCAGAAATTCATAATATATCAAATAAAAATCCCGCTAGACGAAGGCGTCTATCGGGATTTTGTTTAACGTTCGATTATAACTGTAGCTTTTCCTCTTGGTGCTTTCATCCAAAAGATATCATTCCCTATTTTACTCCCTACCCAATTAGCTTTATCAGGGCCATCTTTGATTTTAGTTCCATTAATAAAGCAGATATCAGTATTGGACGGAGAATCAATATGGAATTTACTTCCTAACGGTGTAATTACTTTAACCCAGCCGTATGAGATTAGTTCAAATTCTTGACGATCGATACCATCCGGAAAAGTGATTATATTAATCACTGGAGAAGGCCCTTGGTAAATGCTTCCAATGTTTGTTTTACTGATTTTTTGAGGGAGATTTTTATAGCTTGTTTTAATAGTCCCGGAGATTATCAGTACTATCCCCAAAAAAATCACTATAATCCATAACCACATCGGAGCATTCTCTATTCCCACCGGTTTTCCCCCTTTTTCTTTCATAGTTCATCCCTCCTTACCCGCTAAAATTGCTCTGATTATCTTTGTTAAACTCTCTGCTAAGCCAGGAATTGTAAATCCTCTGCCTTCTCTTGTCGCTTTCCATTCCATAACAATTCGGAAGGCCTCTTCTAGAGTTATTTCTTGCTTTGTTTTAGATAACGCATCGACAATTTCTTGCGCTTTAGCTATATCTGTTCGGATTTCATAGATTTCAGCCTTTTTTTCTTGTTTTTCCTTTGCTTCAAGCTCTAAGCTTTCTGCGTATTTTCCAATTGGTTTTATATTTCCGATGTTAAATCTTACTAGTTTAATGCCCAAATGTTTGATTTCTTGCTCGCCTGCTCCATTTTTTAAGCCTTGGATATTTTTCTTCCTTTTTTCTATAGCATCCTTTATTTCTTTCTGTTCTTTTTCTTTCAATTTATTCAAGGATTTTTCAACTTTCTCCCAGTTTTCACCAGCGATATTTTTTTCTTCCGGCCTAACTGGCGGTCTAGGTTCGTTGGAATAATGGAGTAGAATCGGAGTAGGGATTTTACAGTAGTCTGGCATGGGTTCTAGGGATTTTCCTGAAATAGCTTTTAGAAGAACATTAACTGCTTCATCACCAACACCCAGTAAAGCTTCGCCTGATTGAGGTCCCTCTAATGGACTGCGAGCCCATTCTCGGAGTCTTTGCTCAATTATTCCGGCTAAAATTTTCCAAATGCCGCTTTCTTTTCCTGAAAGATTATACTTTATTAGCGCTTCGCCTGTTTCTACTGGAACCCACGTTACTTCCAATGGCACTATAGATTCAGCATTATCAGTCGTTCTAAGAGATTGCGGGAGGATATCTTCTGATGTGCTATTTTTTTTGGTTACATCAATCAATATAAATCCTTGGATAAAGGGATAACCGAAGAAAAACTGCCAGCCGCTTTGTCTAAATCTTGGGATGGGATGTCCGAATAAAGTTTCCAAACCTACAGAAGGTGGATCAGCCGGAATTTTCTTTAATCCTTGTAATACAATCGACCCTATTACTAAAACTACAATACCTAAAGTTGTCCGAGAGATAAATCCTTGCAGTACAATCAGTCCTATTACTAAAACTACAATACCTACTTGTTTAATTATTTTCTTCTTTTTCTTCTTTTCCATTTTTTCCTCCTTTTATTTTATTGTTAAAGGTTTTACTATTCTATTGAGAATATAACATAAAATTTTCTGATCGTCAATAGTGGATTTTTTAACCTTATTTCGTTAACATTAAGCTAATATTTTGTCGGGGTGGCGAAATTGGAAGACGCGCATGGTTTAGGACCATGTGGGGAAACCCATGGGAGTTCAACTCTCCCCCCCGACACCAAATATAAAAAGATGGAAAGCGGGTGCGGAGCGGGCCCCGCCTTCGACTCCTCTCGGGAGCACCAAGAAGTAAATGTGTCTACCGCTGGCAGTATATGCGGAGTTTTAATACGCAAATCACAATGGGTCCGTTAACGGACCCATTGTGATTTGGAGGAATAATCTATATTATTATAAATAATAATTTTTCAATATATTATTATAATATTTTTGGGAAATTAATTTTTTTATAAATAGTATGGCTTATATTATAAAAGACAAATTAGATAGAAATATAAAAGAAGTTGCCTTAAAGATTTTATTAAGTTCAATTACTAGTATTAATTCAGTTGGCAAACTTAGAAATTTTTTAAATAAATTTCTGACATCTGACGAGCAAATACTTCTTTTGAGAAGGGTGGCTGTTATTGAGCTTATAAATCAAGGGAAAACTTACAGGAAAATAAAAGAAATTTTAAAAACATCTTCAAGAACTATTAGCGGAGTTAAAGATATTTTATCGGGTGCCGGCTACAACAGAAGAAACAAGAAGAAAAAATATTCTTCCAGTGGAGCTAGAAAAATTGTTTCCAAAAGGAAGCTTTATGGCGCATCAAAATTAGTTTTTAAGAGGAGTTATAGGTCTTAAATTTAAATAGCAATTAATTATAAAAGTCGCTTTGGGTCCGTTAACGGACCCAAAGCGACGCCTCTTCCTAAAACTATTTTTTCGGCGGGTTTGCCTCGCCAAAGCTATTTGCGGCGGCGGGCGTGGAACGCTTGATGAATTTCGCGAAGCTCTTTGTCGGTTAAATGAGTGTAAATTTGAGTGGTGGAAATGTTGCGGTGGCCTAAAAGTTCCTGGACCGAACGCAAATCAGCGCCGCCGATTAAAAGGTCGGTGGCGAAAAGATGGCGAATGGTATGAGGATGGACGTGGTCCGGGATGCCGGCTTTACGCGAGTAAAAATTTATTAAACGCTGGATAGTCCGTGGTATTATCCGGCCAACTAATTTCGGCTTTTCGGATTTGGTTAAACTTATAAACAACGCCGGTTCAGTATCAGTTCTTTTTTCAAGATAATTTTTTAAAGCTTTTTTCGCCCGTTCCGAAAGAAAAACCAAGCGAAGTTTTCCTCCTTTGCCGCGAACCGTTATTTCTCCTCTTTCCAAATCAAGATATCGGTCTAAAGAGCAAAGTTCGGAAACCCGGAGCCCGGTGGAAAAAAGTATTTCTAAAATTGCCCGGTCGCGCAAAGATTTTAAATCATTGCCTTGAGGTGCTTCCAGCAATCTTTCCAAATCCTTATATTCCAAAATTTTTATCTGGCGTTCGGGGATTTTCGGCAATTCAATCTGGTCTGATGCTAAAACATCATAGTTATTTTTCGCCAGATATTTCAGAAAGTTTCTGATGGCGATGACGTAATATGACTGGGTGTTTTTTTTGAGCGATTCGTTCGGCTGGGAACCTCTTTTTTTGGCAAGATGAACGCGGAAATCGCGGATTTTATCCAGAGTAATGTCTTTCTCGGTTTTGATTTTTGAGAAATCTATAAATGCCTTAAGATAGCGCTCATAATTTTTCTGGGTTTTCTTGGAGCGGTTTTTCTCAATTTCCAGATAATCCAGATATTGTTTTAGAAGGGAATTAATGTCGGGCATAAGAGTATTATAGCTTTTTTTGATTTGTCGCAAAAGATTCTAAATTTGATTTTTGGTTTATTTTATGCTAATCTTTTAACAATGTTAACTGCGAGAAAAAAATCTAATATCATCAAAGAGCATCAGACGCATGAAAAAGATACGGGCTCAGCCGAGGTTCAAGTTGCGGTTTTAACCAAGCGGATTGACGAGTTAATTTCTCATCTGAAAAAGAACTCCAAGGACCATCATTCGCGCCGGGGGCTTTTAAAAATGGTGGCGAAAAGAAAAAAATTCTTAAAATATCTTGAAAAAACCGATCTGAAAAGTTATCAGAAATTAATTAAAAAATTAGAATTAAAAAAATAAATTAAAAATGAAATACAAGGACCAAAGAGTAGGAATTTTTATTGATGTTCAGAATCTTTATCACTCTGCCAAACATCTTTATTCCAGCCGAGTCAATTACAAAGAACTTTTAAGATATCTGATTGCCGGCAGGAATCCAATTAGAATTGTCGGTTATGTGGTCAAAAGCGAAGGAATAACCAGCGACGGGAAGACGGAGGCGACCAAAAACGAGAAGCTTTTTTTTGAAGCGCTTGAAAAAGCCGGTGTGGAGTTGCGGATAAAAGACTTACAAGTTTATCCCGGCGGTCTAAAAAAAGCCGATTGGGACGTGGGCTTGGCGGTTGACGCCATCAGAATGGCGTCTTTTTTGGATGTCATTGTTTTGGCAACCGGCGACGGCGATTTTCTGCCTTTAGTTGATTATTTAAAATGGGGTTTAGGCAGGCAAGTGGAAGTGGCGGCTTTTTCACGGAGCGCTTCCGCGAAATTAAAAGAATCGGCTGATGTTTTTATTAATATTGAAGAAATCCAGAAAATTCTTATCAGAAAATAGAATTTATAATTTAATTCTTTTTAGAAAATAAAATTCAAAATTTAATCTTTCAAAAGTAGAATGGGAACAGTTGATTTTAAGAAACAACAATTTGAAACAACCATAGCCGGCGAGAAAATTTCCTTTGAAATTTCAAGAATCGGCGAGCAGGCAACGGCGGCAGTTTTGGGTAAACACGGGGAAACCGTGGTTTTAGTCACGGTAGTGATGAGTAAAGAAGACAAAGATTCTAATTATTTGCCGTTGGTGGTTGAATATGAAGAAAAATTTTACGCGGCCGGGAAAATTTTAGGCAGCCGTTTTATCAGAAGAGAGGGACGGCCTTCGGAAGAAGCGACTCTTTCCGCCCGAATGGTAGACCGGACTATCCGTCCCCTTTTTGACCAGCGAATCCGGAAAAATATCCAAGTGATTATTACCACTCTTTCTTATGATGAAGAAAACGACCCGGATTTCATTTCTTTGGCCACTACTTCTCTGGCTTTGGCGATTTCCGAAGTGCCTTGGCAGGGTCCGGTTGCTGGCATAAAAACGGCGATTACCAAAGAAGGAAAAATTGTTTTGAACCCTAAAAATTCGGAATTAGCCGAGACGAAACTTAAAGCCATGGTTGCCGGACCAAAGGATAAAATAAATATGATTGAGCTTGAAGCCGGTGAAGCGTCTGAAGAGGAAACTCTTAAAGCTTTTTCAACAGCGACGGCGGAAAGCGATAAACTTATTGATTTTCAAAACGAGATTGTTAAAAAAATCGGCAAGAAAAAAGCCGAAATTAAATTTAAAGAAGCTGACGCCGAATTAAAAAAAGAAATAAAAAAATATCTTTCGGATAAATTAGAAGATGCTGTTTATACCAAAGAAAAACCCGACCGCCAATTAGCGCTTGTTAATTTGATTAAAGAATTAAAAGATTATCTGACTGTGAAAGGTTTTAATGATTTATCTTTGGTGGACGATTTAATTGACGAAGAAATTTCTGATTTGGTCAAAAAAAATGTTTTAGATTCGGAAAAACGTCCGGATTTCCGAAAATTGGGCGAAGTAAGGTCGCTCTATGCCGAAGTTTCTTTGTTCAAAAGACTTCATGGTTCGGCGCTTTTCGCCAGGGGGAACACTCAGGCTTTAGCCGTGACTACTTTAGCGGCGCCGGGCGCCGAACAATTGGTGGAGACAATGGAAGTTTCCGCCAAACGAAGATTTTTGCTCCATTATAATTTTCCGCCTTATTCGGTTGGTGAAACAGGACCGATGCGCGGACCGGGTAGGAGAGAAATCGGTCATGGCGCTTTAGCGGAAAAATCTTTGCGAAATCTTATCCCTTCTCAGGATGAATTTCCTTATACCATCAGGTTGGTTTCTGAAATTCTGTCTTCCAATGGGTCTTCTTCAATGGCTTCTGTTTGCGCTTCATCATTATCTTTGATGGATGCTGGCGTACCGATAAAGAATGCGGCAGCCGGGATAGCAATGGGGCTGGTTATAGACGGACCGAAAAATAAAAATTACAAAATTCTAACCGACATTCAAGGGCCGGAAGATCATTTCGGCGATATGGATTGTAAGGTTGCCGGCACTAAAAAAGGCCTTACCGCTATCCAAATGGATACCAAAGTTGAAGGAATTGATTTAAAAATTTTGGGTGAAGTTTTGGAACAAGCCAAAAAAGCTAGGCTGGAGATTCTTGATTTTATGGCTGGCGTTTTAGATAAACCTCGGTCTCAAATTTCCTCTTACGCGCCAGTGGTTTTAAATCTTGATATTAAGCCGGAAAAAATCAGAGAAGTAATCGGCCCGGGCGGAAAAATCATTAACAGTATTATTCAGACCAGCGGCGCCACCACGATTGATATTGAAGAAAATGGCCGGGTTTTCATTGCCGCCCCTGATAAAGAAAAGGCGATGAATGCCCTTCAGCAAGTAAAAAATATTGTTCATGAATTTCAGATTGGCGAGATTGTTGAAGGCAAGGTGGTCAGAATTTTGGAATTCGGGGCTATTGTTGATATCCCTGGAGGCAGGGACGGGATGATTCATGTCTCGGAGTTGAAAGAAGGTTTTGTGAAAAAAGTTGAAGACGTGGTAAAAATAGGCGATGTGGTGAAAGCGAAAATAATTCGCGTTGAAAATGGCAAAATTGGCCTTTCAATAAAACAACTTTCAACTAATAACTAACAATTTAAAACTTACCTATGGTTGATTTAAAATCATTAAATCGTTTAATTGAGCAGATTGCGGAAGAAAAAGGGCTTGATAAAGATAAAGTCTTGACAGCGATTGAAGACGCTGTTGCCGCGGCTTATAAAAAGGAATATAGCGAGAGAGACGCTTGGGTTAAGTGCGAATTCAGTTTGAAAACCGGCAAAATGACATTTTCCAGAGTTAAGACCGTAGTTGATGAAACAACAGTGAGAATGATTGAAGAAGAGGCAGAAAAACCCGCCGAACATAAAAAAGAAACCGAACAAAAGGAAGGCGAGGAACTTTTGCCGCGATATAATCCGGAACGCCATATTTTAATAAAAGAAGCCAAAGAAATTAAAAAAGACGCTCAGTTAGGCGAAGAAATTTTGTTTCCTTTGGAAGAACATCAGGATTTCGGCCGTATTGCCGCTCAGGTGGCCAAACAGGTGGTTCTGCAGAAATTAAGAGAAGCGGAAAAAAGCTCGATTATTGCGGAGTTTAAAAACAAAGAGGGCGAAATTATCAGCGGCGTCATCCAGCGCATTGAACGCGGCAATGTCTATGTCAATCTTGGCCGAGCCACCGGCGTGATGTTTTTTAACGAAACTATCCCCGGCGAATTTTATAAAATCGGAGAAAGAAAAAGATTTTATTTATTGGCGGTTCAAGAAGAAACGAAGAGATTGCCCGGAGTTGTTCTTTCGCGGACGCACCCAAATTTTATCATTAAACTTTTTGAAATGGAGGTGCCGGAAATTCACGACGGCGTGGTGGAAATAAAGACGCTCAGCCGGGAAGCCGGCAGCCGGACCAAAATAGCGGTGGCTTCCAGTATCGAAGGAGTTGACCCGGTCGGCAGCTGCATTGGCCAGAAAGGCATCAGGGTGATGACTATTAGCGATGAATTGGGCCAGGAAAAAATTGATGTGATTCAGTGGTCAGAAGATCCGGCAAAATTTATCGCTGCCAGTTTGTCTCCGGCAAAAGTGAAATCAACGGAAATTCTGCCTCGCCGGGAAGCCATTGTTTATGTTGCTGACGACCAATTGTCTTTGGCAATTGGCAAAGGCGGCCAGAATGTCAGATTAGCCGCTAAATTAACCACTTGGAAAATAGACGTCCGTTCAATTTCCAAGCCCGAAGAAGTTCAGGAAGGCGGCATTGCCGAAGCGCCAGAAGGAGAAGTGAAGACCGAAGAGAAACTTGAAGAATCATCTGAAAAAGAATAAAATAACAAAATTATTATGAATTTAATTCCAACAGTCATTGAAAAATCTTTTGACGGTGAGCGGGCTTATGATATTTATTCCCGCCTTTTGAAGGACCGAATTATTTTTTTGAGCGGGCCGATTACCGACCAGGTGGCTAACAACGTAATTGCCCAGCTTTTATTTTTAGAGCAGGAAGATTCTAAAAAAGACATTAAACTTTATGTTAATACGCCGGGCGGTTCGGTGACAGCCGGGATGGCGATTTATGACACGATGCAATACGTTAAATGCGATATCGCCACGATTTGTATCGGGATGGCGGCTTCAATGGGCGCCGTGCTTTTGGCTAGCGGCACCAAAGGAAAAAGATTTGCTTTGCCCAATTCGGAAATTCTGCTCCATCAACTTATGGGCGGAGTGGAAGGGCAAGCGATTGAAGTGGAAATTGCCGCCAAGCATATCGTTAAAATAAAAGAAAAATTAAATCAGATATTGGCAAAACACACAGGCCAGCCGTTGAATAAGATTGAAAAAGACACTGACCGCGATTTTTGGTTAAGTGCTCAAGAAGCCAAAGATTA
>CAZYZO010000008.1:0-2462 GCA_964651905.1 uncultured Candidatus Saccharibacteria bacterium
AAAATATATTATATGAATTTGCTTAAAATATAAATAAAAATGAAATCGAGTAAACCAAGATAAAAAGCAAAAATAAAGGAAACGCCAACAACGACAAACGTTAAATAAGTCGTCTTTTGTTTAGTAGGCCAATTTACCCGGCGCATTTCCAGTCTTGACTCTTTTAAATAATTCTTCAGTTTTTCAAACATCGTAAAGTATATTAATTAAAATTCCTTTAAATATCAAGGTTTCTCACTTTGGTGGCGTGAGCTTGAATAAAATGCTTTCTCGGTTCCACTTGTTCGCCCATCAAGACATCAAATAATCTATCCGCTTCTTCAGCATCTTCAACAGCCACAATTTTAAACACTCGCCTTGCCGGATCCATGGTAGTTTCCCATAACTGTCCCGGATTCATTTCGCCGAGACCTTTATATCTTTGGATCGAAAACCCTTCTTTAAATGTTTTAATAATTTTCTCTTTTTCCTGGTCGGAATAAGCATAGACAACCTCTTTCCCTCTCTGAATTCGATAAAGCGGCGGCTGAGCAATATACAAATGTCCGTTTTCAATAATATCCCGGAAATATCTATAAAAGAGAGTTAGAAGAAGGGTTCGGATATGAGCGCCGTCAACATCGGCATCCGTCATAATGACGATTTTCCCGTATCTTAAATTAGCCAGATTAAATTCTTCTCCAATGGCCGTACCAATGGCCGTCACTAAAGCCCTGATTTCGTTATTGGCTAACATTTTGTCAATTCTGGCTTTTTCAACATTTAAAATTTTTCCGCGTAAAGGAAGAATTGCCTGGAAACGACGGTCTCGCCCCTGTTTCCCCGAACCGCCGGCGCTGTCGCCTTCAACAATAAACAATTCCGCTTCTTCGGAATTGCGCGTAGAGCAATCGGCTAATTTCCCCGGCAGGGTCAAACCTTCTAAAATTCCTTTTTTTAAAACGGTTTCTTTGGCGGCTTTGGCGGCTTTTCTGGCTTTTGCCGCTAAAAGACATTTTTCAATTATCACCCGGGCTTCATTGGAATTCTTTTCTAAAAATTCTTTTAACGCTTCGGAAATTACCGCATCCACCGCGGTTCTGGCTTCGGGGTTACCTAACCTGGCCTTAGTTTGTCCTTCAAATTGAGGTTCTCTTATTTTTATTGAAACAATGGCGACCAACCCTTCTCTGACGTCATCTCCGCTTAAATTTTCATCCGTCGATTTCAAATAATTATTGGTCCGCGCATAGTCATTTAAAGTTCTTGTCAAAGCGGTCCGAAAACCGGTCAGATGCATACCGCCGTCCGGCGTAAAAATGTTATTAGCGAAACTCATCTCTTGCGTCTCTATTTCTTGGTTATAAAGAAAAGCCGCCTCCACGTTAATATCTTCATAAGTTTTATTTGTATAAAAAATTTCTTTTTGAAGCGACACATTGGAACGATTCAAATGTTTTATAAAAGATAAAACTCCGCCATCAAAACAAAAAGCATAATAAAAATAAGGCAACATTCTCTCGTCAATAAATTTAATCTTGATTTCTTTGGTCAAAAAAGCTTGCTGACGAAGATGCTCTAATATTCTTGGACGATTAAATTCAATTCTGGAAAAAATTTCCGGGTCGGAGTCGAAAATTACTTTAGTCCCGGTTTTGTCGCATTTGCCAATTTTTTTGACTTTGAATTCCGGCTCCCCTCTTTTATATTCTTGAGCATAAAGCGCGCCATCGCGGCAAACTTCAACCCTCAGCCATTTAGACAAAGCATTAACTACGGAAACACCGACGCCATGAAGTCCGCCGGCAACTTTATAAGATTGGCCGCCGAATTTGCCGCCGGCATGAAGTGTACACATTACTGTTTCCAAAGCTGACTTTTTAGTTTGAGGATGAATATCTACCGGAATACCTCGACCGTCATCGGTGACTGCAACACGATTATTCTTCAAAAGTTCAATCTTAATATTCTTGGCATAACCCGCCATCGCTTCGTCAATGGAATTATCAACCACTTCCCAAATCAAATGGTGGAGTCCGTCAACGCCTGTTGAACCAATATACATTCCCGGTCTTCTTCTAACCGGTTCCAACCCCTCTAAAACATAAATATCTTTCGCTTCGTAGGAAGATTCCGAATTATTATTTTGAGGGGCCTGAGTAATAGTTTTTTTCACCTCTTCTTTTTTCTGTTTTTTCTTCTGATTTTTTTTAATTGGCATAGCCTAAATTTAAAATACCCTATCTGTCGGGTATTTTAATTTTATCAGAAAATAAGCCAAAAAACAAGTCTTTTATCTTATTTGAGCCTTGAATTTTACGCTTAAAACCTCATAAATTTTCTTCATTATTTTCAGTTTTATTTAGATCTTCTAAAAAATATTTTTAAATTTCGTTTATATTCATTTTTGTGCCGATGAGAGGAATCGAACCTCTTTCTAAGCTTTATGAGGGCTCCGCTCTACCATTGAGCTACACCGGCGT
>CAZYZO010000008.1:2562-22260 GCA_964651905.1 uncultured Candidatus Saccharibacteria bacterium
AAAATATCGGAAAGATACATTGATAGCGGATCGGTTGTTTTTTCTCCTATTTTGAAAGCAGTAGTTGGAGAAACCGGAGTTAAAATCGCATCCACTCCACCAAAAGCTTTTTTAAAATCTTCTTTAATCAAACGCCTAACTTTCTGAGCTTTGAGATAATAAGCATCGTAATAGCCGGACGACAAAACGAATGTGCCCAAAATAATTCTTCTCTTTACCTCCGGGCCGAACCCCTCGCCCCGTTGCTTTAAATAAAGATCTAAAAGTTTTAATTTTCCAGTTTCTGATTTTAGATTCGACGCATATCGCAACCCGTCGTATCTTGCCAAATTAGTGGACGCCTCAGCAGGCATAATAATGTAATAGCAAGCAACCGCGTATTTGGTATGAGATAAACTTATTTCTTTTATTTTGAATTTTAAATCCTTTAAATTTTTTATAACTTCGTCCATTGCTCTCCCTACTTCTTTGCTTAAACCGCCAGCCTCAAAATATTCTTTGGGGATTCCGATTGTTCCCGGTTGGAAATCAACTGATTGTTTTTTGACGGGGATTTTAACAGAAGTCGCGTCAGAAGAATCTTTACCTTTGATAATATCAAATAGAATCTCCGCGTCTTCAACGGTTTTCGCGATGGGCCCAATTTGGTCCAAAGACGACGCCATAGCAATCAATCCAAAACGCGAAACAGCGCCATAAGTCGGTTTCAGCCCTACTACCCCGCAAAAAGAAGCCGGTTGCCGGATAGAACCGCCAGTGTCCGAACCCAAAGCCGCCAAGCATAGATCAGCGGCCGTGGCTGCTGCCGAGCCGCCCGAAGAACCGCCGGGTACTCTTTCTAAATCAGCAGGATTATGGGTTATTTTAAAACCGGATTTTTCCGTTGAAGAGCCCATCGCGAATTCATCCAGGTTTGTTTTGCCCAAAAAAACCGCTTCAAGATTTTTAAGTTTTTTTATGACTGTCGCGTCATAAACCGCTCGATAATTTTTAAGAATTTTTGAAGCCGCGGTTGCCGGTTCTCCTTCAATTGAAATATTATCTTTGATCGCCAAGGGAGCGCCGGCCAAAATATTCAATTTTTTACCATCGGCCAAATCTTTATCAACTTTTTTTGCCTGAGAAATCGCGTCGGTTTTATTCAAGCTTAAATAAGCGCCGATTTGGACGTCTTTTTCTTCAATTTTTCTGTAATAATCAGTAACTATTTCTTCAACTTTAAATTTTTTTTCTGTCAGACCCTGATGGAATTTTTTTATTGTAAGCTGTTCCATTAAAAAACCGGCGGTATTTTCAAAAAATCATCTTGTTTGTCAGAAAAAGAATCTATTAATTTTCCGCGTTCCTTTTCTTTCCTCTCATTTTTTTCATCTTCCCTTAAAACATTAGTTTCAATCGTCCCGCCTGCCAATGGTTCAATTTTTGAAACGTCAGCTTCTTTTAATAAATTAAAGTAATCTAAAATTTTCTGCAGGTCTTTTAAAATCTGTTTTTCTTCATTTTCTCCAAGCTTTATTCGGGAAAGCCCAGCCAAATATTCTAAAGTTTTTTTATCAATCAATTTTGACATAAATTTAAAGGCTATTTTCTATGTAATTGTATCAAATTTAATAATTTATTTTATGAGGTCAAGAAATTCATTTTCATTCATTATTTTTACCCCAAACTGCTTAGCTTTTTTGTATTTTGAACCGGGTTCGGCTCCGACCACCACATAATCGGTTTTTCTGCTTATGCTTTCCGAAATGTCGCCTCCCAAATCGCGGATTTTTTCTTTTGCCGCTTCTCGACTGATTGACCCCAAACTGCCCGTTAAAACAAAGGTTTTATTGGCTAATTTTTGATTTACAACTTCGGATTTTTGGTTTCTGATTTTCACTCCGGCTTTGTCCAAATTTTCCAAAAATTTAATATTGCGTTTATCGCGGAACCAGTCATAAATGCTTTGAGAAACTTTCGGACCAATGTCCGGAACTTTTTGCAGTTTCTCAAGCGAAAGTTTTCCGTATTTATTGATAAAATTTTTAATCGGAAATTGAAAATTGGATATCGGAAATTTTTTTGCCAAAACTAAAGCGGTTTCTTCGCCAACATGTAAAATTCCCAATGAATAAATAAATTTAGGCAAAAGAATGGTTTTTCTGGCGTGAATTTCGTTAATAATATTCTGCGCTGATTTTTTGCCGAATCTTTCAAGCACGGCGATATCGCCTTCTTCCAATTCAAAAATATCGCTGGCTTCTGAAATCAATCCTTCATCAAGAAACCGGTCAATAATTCTCGGTCCCAATCCTTCAATATTAAACGCTCCCTTGGAGGTAAAGTGCCGTAAAGTTCTCCGGTGAGCGGCCCCACATTTCAAATTGGAGCATTTGTAATAAACCCCTTCTTTCAAAACTTTATCCCCACAAATCGGGCATTTTAACGGCATAATAAATTCTTTTTCTTTGCCGGTCCGCATCTCTTTAATAACTCGTTTGATTTGAGGGATAACGTCGCCGGCCCGAGAAACAATTACCGTGTCTCCTATCTTCACGCCCAATCTTTTAATTTCATCGTAATTATGAAGAGTGGCGTGAGTGATGGTTATGCCGCCGACCTCTACCGGATTTAAAAATGCCACTGGCGTCAAAGTGCCGGTCCGGCCCACTTGAACCTTGATATCCTGAAGAACTGTGGCGGCTTCTTTAGGAGAAAATTTATAAGCGATGGCCGCCCGGGGCGCTTTCCCGATCACTCCGGCTTTGTCAAAAATTTTATTGTCATTTGTGATAACGACAACCCCGTCAATCTCGTAAGAAATCTGCTCGCGATTTTTTTCCCAATGATTTCGGAACTCAAAAACTTCTGAAAGTTGGCTGACTGATTTATTATAAGGATTGGTTTTGAATCCGAAAGCCCTTAAAAGCAAGTGTTCTTCTTCATGGGATTTCTGGCCGATATCGCTCACAATGTCATATTGGAAAGAATCTAATTTTCGGCTGCGGGTGATTTTCGCATCCAGTTGCCGGATAGAGCCCGCTGCAATGTTTCTTGGGTTGGCAAAAGGCCTTAATCCCTTTTTAATTCTGATTTTATTGGCGCGTTCAAACTCTTTTTTAGTGATAAAAACTTCGCCTCTGATAATCAGTTTTTTGGGACGAAGGATATAGTTTGCCGATCGTAAACCGAGTTCTTCTAAATTTTTCGCCACCTCTCCCGGCCCTAATAATTTCAAAGGAATGGCTTCAACGGTTTTTAAATTTTGAGTCACGTCTTCACCAATTAATCCGTCGCCCCGCGTTGAACCTCGGACTAAAATACCGTTTTCATAAGTCAATTCAATGGCTAAGCCGTCTATTTTTAATTCGCAATAAAATAATTTGTAATTGATGGCTTGAATTTTATTTTCTAAAGAATGGCCTAAATAATTTTCCAATCTTTCTGTCCAATCTTTTATATCTTCCTCAGAAAAAGCGTCATTGAAAGAAAGCATCGGCGTTTCATGGCGGATTTTTTTAAATTCTCTCAAAGGTTTGCCGCCGACCCGCTGAGTGGGCGAATCCGAAGTAATTAGCTCGGGGAATTTTTGTTCTAAATTAAAAAGCTCTTTTTTCAAAGAGTCCAAAGCTGGTTCGGAAATCTCGGCCTTATCCAAAACATGATACAAATAACGATAGTGATTGATCGTCTTTTTTAAATTTTCAATCCGCTTTTTAGCCGTTTTTTTATCCTCTATCATAAATTGCGAGGTATAAAGGTATGAAGAAAATTAAATTATATAAAATTTTATATATACCCAAGGTCTATTGATTTTCAATGAAGTCCATTTTAAAAGCTCTATAGATACCGCCCGAATCACCGTAAGAAATTATTTTATAAATGGGCATACATGACGCAAAAGTGCTGGTAGCAGAAACGCCATTATTAAAATTTAATTCTGTATAATCATTTTCTTTAAAATGATTATACAGCTCATATTCAATGCCGGCGTCAGCCGCCATAATCGCTTTAGTAGAATTAATGATGTTTGAAGATTGCCTGATTTGATAAGTCATCAAAAGACCGGCAATCGTAGTTGTACCTAAAATAATCCCACCCAAAGTCAAAACAGTGATTAATATTACTTGACCCTTTTCCATTAATTAAATTATAGCAGATTTGTCTGATATATCGAACTCCTTCGCTATAGTAAGTTTACTTGATATATAAAATATAGGTTTTCTATAGCAACTTTAAACAAAAGAAAAAGACTCCCCCAACTAAGATAAGGAGCCTTTTATTATAATTAAGGAGCCTGTGTTAAAATTTCGCTTTCAGAAGGGAATTCTTCTTTGAATTTCTTTTCTATCTCTTCCGCGTCGTCTTCTAGTTTCCAATACTCTTTTAATATCTCTACTTGCTCTTGCTCCGATGCTGTCTTGAAAGTTTCACGTTCCCAATATCGTTTTTGATATTGAACTTGAAAATAATGAGTTGTTTCGTGTGCTAACATAAACTTAGAGCATCCATCTATTAAAAAAATTGAATTAGTGTAAGGATCGTAAAGTCCACCGTCATATACCAACTCATAATTTCCATTTTTTCTTGCTTGAGCCAAACTATCTTTTGCTTCTTTAATAAGTTCCTCTTGGCTTCTCCCTTTTATGACGTTTTTCCAAAAAATAGTTCCTTCAAAATCTCTTGCCGTTATTCTTACGGCAATCTCCATAATTTCTTCTGGAGAAACTATCTCTATTTTCGGCAAAGGAATTTCTGGGTTAATCTGGATATTCATTTCTTTGGCTACCCACGCGAAGACTTCTTTAAATTCTGCTTTGTTTGCAATTTCTTTAGTAATTTCTCTTTCCTGCGAATTTGGAAATATGAAATTCAAAGTCGCCGTCCCGCTTGCTTTCACTTCAGATATTATCAAGACAATTATACCGAGAACTAAAATCAACTTTTTCATGATTTACCTCCATTTTTGGTTAAATTGTTAATTTACATTTTCTATCTATAAGCAAAGCAAATTTTTATTGATTTGTCAATCAATTAACTTCATTTTTCACTTCCTTTTATTTTTAATTTAATTTGCAGTTTTATTAAGTATAGCAAGATTAAATAATTATTCAAATAATGATTTAAAAACAATGCTTTCCTGAAAGAAAGCATTGTTTTTAAAAATCTTACTAAATTCTGTTTATTATTCGGCTTCTGGCGTGGAAGTAGAACCAATAAACGACTCAATTGATTGGCCAACGCCCGGAATTATTCCCTCTCCCTGAAGTTTTTGAATTTGTGCTTCTAATGAACAGTTAACTAAACAATTTTGCATACATTCTCTGTCGCCAAAAAATCCGGATTTTATAAGGAGCCTAACGCCGAAATTCCAAACCGCCAATAACAAAATGCCGCAAACGAGTATTATCAATCCTTCTTTGCGATAATTTTTCTCTACTAAAAGACAAATGCCGAAAATTATTCCAATAATGGGAGATACAATCGCAAAAGCTATTCCTATCCAAAACCATTTTTTACCTATTTTAAATTTTTCCATAAATTAATAATTATAAATTTTATTTTATTCGACCTTATTATTCGTGAATGATGCCTGATGCGGTTTTAATCTTAACGCATTGAGGCAAGCTTCCGCTAGGATAACTATTATTATAACAAGTTAAACAATAAGTAGTTTCTTCGTTAACGAGCGTTTGTTGGCTGCCGCCCTGAGGACTAAGACCTTGAAGATTTAAATTACCTCCAAAAAGATTACAGATATCAACGTAATTATAATTACTGCAACCCCAAGAAAGCGTTGTATTAGTGAACTCAAATACGGTAGTAGGAAAAGCATTAAAATAACAATTTGGTTGAATTTTTGTTTCAATATCGCAACTTGCGGAATTTCCACTTTCTTCCAAAACGAGAGGTTCAATTCTATACGTGTAGGTTGTATGACCTTGAAGAGCGCTGTCCGTATCGGTATAATTAATTGACGTTTGAGCTGTAGAAGTAGCAAAATTAATCTCTGTATGAATCAGATTCTCATTGCGATAAAGATTATATCCCGTAACCAAACCGGATTTCCCTGCATCGGGAATAATTTGAAGACTGTTTTTAATCGCTTCATTGCCTTTCGGCGGAATAAACGAATTACAAGTTATTTCGGCATTGATCGGTTGCGATTGAAATGCCGGTATTATAAGGCTGCACGGCGTTATTTCAATGCCTTCTTTAGTGAATGTTGAAGACACATCGACAGCAGGAAAATTAATAAAGAATCCGGCAGTCGCAACCATATCTCCGATAGTAATTGCCCATATTAAAGTGCCACTACCGGGTATAATGATATTTAAAGCCCACCCTACAAGAAAACCAATCCAATTTCCCCATATTAAAGAGTCTTTCGTTTCACGGTTCCAAAATCTGGCGTCAAAAACGCTCCCGCTGGCTGTTAAATAAACCCCTTTCATTAAAGCCCAAGCTGTTTTCCTATGCTCCGTGCAAACAGGACCAACATGATAGCTACACTGTTCATCACTTCCTTGAATAATCCATGTGTAATCTTTAACAACTTGATTAATGTCATTTATATTAGAAATTGTTTGAGGACCAGTAGTTAGTTGTATTTTATCAACAATAGAAGTATCGGTTGGAGTAAAATAATATTGTATTTTAAATATCGGTGACAAACGGTTTTTTTCAGTTTCTTTAAGACTCTCATCTTTGCTTAAATAATTTTGAATTATAACATCAGCGGGCAATTCCCCGCTTCCTGTAGATCCTGTACATCTATATTCCGACCAGCAAGATGGACAATATGGAAAATATTTTTGAGAAACACACCATCCTAATTTTCCTACCGTCTTAGTAACTATTTCTGGACCGGAAACTCTTGAAGTGAATTCGCTAGTAATTGCATCAATAGATTCCATCCTGGCGTTGTAATAAATAATTGGGTGTTGAATAACCCATTTTTTACCGATATAATTACCGTCCTTTTTTTGAGTTATAACAACAAAGGTTTCTGTCTTTCCATTATATTTTTCTTTCGTGGAAAGGTTTTTATCACTGAAGGAATTTTCGGCGGTATTTTTTCTACCCGAAATCTGCCAGAATTTATTGATCGGAAAATAAACTTCTTGAGTGAATAAATTATCAGCTGTAGTTCGTCCTTCTGGGGAAACGCCCCAAGCACAAACATTGTTATTATATATATTCTTCAAATCATCGGCTTCATCCACAATATCATCAGCCAAAACCTGCAGCGGCAACATTTCTAAAATAAAAGTGACCGTAATAAATAAAGTTAAACCTTTAAAAATTT
Organism: uncultured Candidatus Saccharibacteria bacterium; assembly: GCA_964651905.1. Classification (GTDB taxonomy): domain Bacteria; phylum Patescibacteriota; class Minisyncoccia; order UBA6257; family UBA9933; genus CAZYZO01. The sequence continues at coordinate 9,851 of CAZYZO010000008.1, forward strand.
TTTCTTTCATTTTTTATTAATATTAAAAATTTATTAAAATCGGTCCTTTAATTATCCTTAAACATTATATCAAACTTTAGTTTTGCTATAGCAAATTCATTTGATATATAAAACTTTAGTTTTCTATAGCATATTTTTCCTATCAAACCCTTAATCCGCAATTATAATCGTCTATATTTCCGGGTTTCTGGCGCTGACTGTTGTCTGTAAATCAGTATAAACTTCCCTGACGCCAATCGGACCGGTTTGAGGCACGGCTGCTCTTAAAATAATAGTGATTCGCGGCGGATAGCTATCATCCGGTTGATTACCGCTGATAATAAAATTTAATCTTTCAATACTTACGTTATCGGCGGTAATGGAGCGTGAATTTCTTATTAATCGACCCGACTCAAGTCTATATGTGACTATTTCGCCTTGCCAAGTGGTAAAAATAATTTCTCCACTGACGCAGGAATTAGGACAAAAATTTCCGCCGCTTCTAATTTCTTTCACCATTTGTTCAATTGATAAAGAAGCGCTATCAGTGGCCGCCATTAAACTAACCAACTGTCTTTGGCTTTTCATTGCCGTAATAAAACTTACGGTTGCTATACTGACAATAGTCACAAATAAAGTCATTGACACTAAAAGTTCGATTGTCGTGAACCCTTTTTTAAAAAAATTTTTCATTTATTTATAGCTAAAGATATATAAATATATATTTATGAATATATCGAATATCCGCTTCGCTATGGTTCTTATGGCGGCGTAACTTCGCCGGTTCCTTTTCGCCAATTAAAGAAGTGATCTTCAACGTTTATATCATTGTTAAAACCTCTTATTTCCCAGCTTACAATTGAATTTACTCTTATCTGGTCATATTCGTCTGCCGAATTTGCAATATTCTCAATAACAATTTTCCTTTTATAGAGAGTTTCTTCCCCCATTGAATAGCCATAAAGTCCTGTTGCTTCGTCAAATCTTAAAAATCTGCCATTGTATGGCGTTAAAGATAAATTATAATCCACTTCGTAATCTCTATTGGCTAAATCCTGATTAAACGGCTGTTCGGCGATGAAATTATGGTCAATCAAATTTTTCACGACCTCAATACCCTCCATCGCCAAATTTGAAGCGATATATTGAGAAGTTACTATTTTATTTAACCTTAAAGATTGATTTAAAAGCTCAATCATTCCTAATACGCCGACAATTAAAATTGACATAGCAATCATCATTTCAACCATCATCTGACCATTATTGGCTTTAAAATTTAAAAATTGAAATTTGTTTTTCATTTTAATTGACGCCATATCCATATCCGCTTGTTGACGGAACTGTAATTTGCCCGGCGTTCGTTATTTTAATTTTAACATCGCTTCTCGGAGACTCTTTGGTTCTTATCGTGATAATTTCTTCGGTAATATCCGAATCATTTAATTTAGTTTTTGGGTCAGGAGGAATAAATTTAACGTTTTCTAAAGAAGTTTCAAACTTCAATCGGGAATCAAGTTTATATTCTTCAAGTTTTTCTCCAGAGCCTCCATTATAAATATTATCGCAAGAAGGTTTTAAATCTTTAAAAATTAAATAGGTCTGACCGCCATTTTCAAAATGGACGCCATATCCGCAAAAATCTACATTGACGCCATAGCCATATCCGCAAACATCTATTTCTCCCATTATTTCGGGTGAGGACATTTGAATAGCCAAAGATTTCGCCTTGTTTAAAACCGAAATAACCTGAGCCTGATCCCGGAAAAGAGCAATTTGTTTTTCTCCGACATGGCTGTAGGTAATTATAATCCCGGCTAAAATCGACGTTATCATCACCATAATCAGAACTTCAATAAGAGTAAAAGCTTTATTCATGGAAGTAATACAAAATAGCCGTTAATTATTTGGAATCCGAAGAAAAAAGTCAGAGCGGCGGCGGTTACCAGAAAAGGACCAAAGGGAAGGCCGTCTTTCATTTTTTTCTTCTTCAGAATTATTAAAATTATACCAGCTAAACCGCCGATTAAAAAGCTCAAAAACAGAATCATTAAAATATCCGGCCAACCAAAAATCAAACCAAGAGCCGCCGCCAGCTTCAAATCTCCAAACCCCATTCCTTTTCCTTTGGAGATAAAAATAGTCAAGCTAAAAACAATTACGGCAAAAATAAAGCCGAGAAGATGATTAAGCCAAACATTTTCAGTAAAAAGAAAAAGGTTGGAATAATAGCCGAGAAAAGTTTGATTTTTGAAGATGGTTATTACTACGCCTAAAATTAATAAAAATAAATTTATAGAATCAGGAATAATATAGTGACGAAAATCAATAATGGCTAAGAGAAGAAAAAGTTCAAAGATAATTATCCATAAAAGCGATCCGAAAAATCCGAACACATCCGAATGCTCTGAAAAAAAGAAAAAGTTATTAAGATTATGCGGAACAAAAACGAAAATCAGACCGGATAAAATTTCAACGAACGGATATTGAAAGGAAATTTTTTGATGACAGCTCCGGCAACGGCCCTTTTGAAAAATAAAACTTAAAACTGGTATCAGTTCATACCAGTTAAGTTGTTTTTGACAATGAGGACAGCGCGACCGGCCGTCAATAACTTTAAAATCAAAAAGTTTTTGGCCTGGTTGGTAACGCAAAGAAACTACGTTAAGGAAGCTACCGATTGCCAGACCGAAAACAAAAAGGAAAAAATAAGACATCTAACTATATTACAACCTGATGCAATAAATCTGATCAGTGCAATTAATGCTGAATAAGGTTCCATCAATGTCTTGAGTCAATGCCGAATTATTAGCATCTTCAAGCCTGGCGCCTAAAACATATTCATCTCTAGCCGCCGAAACTCCATAATAATAAGTTTGAGTTGATAAAGGGTCTTTAGGAATAGTATTTATTCCTAGGCCAGCTCCAGTTAATGCAGTTGAAAGACTGGTCCAATTACCTGGGTCTGGGAAAGCCCCATTTTTATTAAAATAAAGTTCCAAACCGGTTTGAACTTGTCTTAAATCAGCGATTCGGCGAGTGTCTCGGCCTTGTTTTCTGGTGCCCGTTAAACCGACTAAAATTACGCTTGATAAAATTCCGATTATTGCCACCACAACCAACATTTCTATTAAAGTAAAACCTTTTTGTTTCATATTTTTAATTTTTGATTATTAAATTCGACCATTTAACTTATTACCTGACTTAAATTATATATCGGTAAAAGAACCGAAGCAAAGAGGATAGCGATAAATCCGCCAATAACAATCATTAAAATCGGCTGAATTAATTCCACTAGATTAGAAACAACATCATCAACTTCCCGGGAATAAAAATTTGATATTCTCATCAGAAGTTCGTCCAGTCGGCCGGTGCTCTCGCCTACGGCAATCATTTGAGAAACCATCGCCGGAAAATAATTCTCGTATTGACTCAGAAAAACGGACAGCATTTCTCCTTGCCGGACGCTATCGGCGCTGCGGTGAAGAATTTCATAATAAATCGGGTTGCCGACCGTATGAGCCGACGTTTCAATGGCTTGAGCAATCGGCACGCCGCCTTTTATTAAAATGCTAATAGCCGAAGCGAATCTCGCGATATAGATTTTTTTAAATAGATTTGAAAAAACCGGCAATCGCAGAAGTATTTCGTGAGAAACAATTTGCCCTTCCGGAGTCCTGAAATATTCTCTAAGCAATAAGACAAAAAAACCAATGACAACTAAAATCGCCAGCCACCAGTCGCGGAAAAAATGACCGGCGGAAAAAAGCATATTAGTCAAAGTCGGCAAAGCAACGTCCGATTCTTCAAAAATCGGCTCCAGTTGGGGAAAAACAAAAGCTACCATAATGCCGCCGATTACCAAAAATAAAGCAATAACGATAACCGGATAAATCAAGGCATTTCTGACACTATTTTTTAAATTTAAATCTTTTTCCAAATAATCCGCCAAAAACATCATTGCTTTACCAAGCTGGCCGGTTAATTCCGCTGTCTTTATTGTTGAAATGTAAAACTCGGAGAAAACATTCGATTGTCTTTCCATCGCCTGCGACAGAGCTAAACCGCTGTTGATATCACTAAGAAGATCAAAAACTACCTCTTTAAGAATAGGATTTTGGGTTTGTTGGCTAAGATTTTTCAAAGAATCGCCGATAGAAATATCAGCTTCCATTAAAGTGGCAAATTGACGGGTGAATATCACTAAGTCTTGATATTTTATTCTCTGGAAAATTGCTGAAATTTGGTTAAAAAAACCTCTTTTTTCAGAGCTTTCCAAACTTAAAATAAAAAGATTGTGGGAGGTTAATATATTCGCCGCCGCGTCTTTTCCTGCCGCATCAACATAACCAACCTGTAATTCCCCTTCTTTATTTCTCGCTTGATAACGAAACTTCATATTTTAGCTTCTTTCTATTAATATTCTCAATTCTGCCGGGTTCAATGAGTAAAGCTCCGCTTCTTCCAAGGAAATTTCTTTTTGCCTGACCAACTCGGCCAAAGAACGATTGAGAGTCATCATTCCTTCCTGAGAACTCGTCTCAATTACCAAGTCTATTTGAAAAACTTTCCGCTCGCGGATGAGATTTTTAATAGCGGGGTTGGAAATCATCACTTCGCAAGCCGGCAAACGTCCGCCTTCAATCTTAGAAACCAATCTTTCGGAAACAATGCCTAAAAGCACGGCGGATAATTGTGAAGCGACTTGGTCTTGTTGCTCAGCCGGAAAACTATCAATGATTCTATCAATGGTTTGAGCCGCCGAGTTGGTATGAAGAGTAGAAAAAACTAAGTGGCCGGTTTCCGCCGCCGTCAAAGCGGTGGCAATAGATTCTTTGTCTCTCATCTCACCAATCATAATAACGTCTGGGTCTTGTCTGAGAATGGAGCGAAGCGCTCGATGGAAATGGATGGTATCGGTTTTAACTTCTCTTTGAGAAACGATACTTCTATCCTGAACGAACAAATATTCTATTGGGTCTTCAATAGTAATAATATGGTCGGTCCTTGTATGATTTATTTCATCAATAAGAGCCGCCAGTGTTGTTGATTTGCCGTGCCCTGCCGGTCCCACTAATAAAACAAATCCCTGGTTAGCTTTTGTAAAATCGTGAATAATCGGCGGCAAATTTAGTTCTTCAACGGTTTTGATTTTTGACGAGATTGTCCTCATTGCCACCGCCAAAAATCCTCTCTGGAAATAAGCATTGGCTCTAAAGCGGGCTTTATCTTCAAAAACATAAGCGAAATCAAGCTCCTTTTCTCTTATCAAATCCTCTTTTTGTTCCGGCGTTAAAAGCTCAAAAATTAATCCTTGGACCACTTCGGGTGAAAGTATATCTTCTTTTTGAAGCGGCACCAATTTCCCGTCAATCCTGATGGTTGGTCGTCTGCCGACCGCTAAATGCAAATCCGAAGCATTCTGTTGGGCAGTAACTAATAATAGCTCGTTTAATTTTTGTTTATATTCAGCCATTGAATTTTATTCTTTATAATTCTATTGTTTTTATAATTCTATCAGATTTCAGCGGTTTCTCTCAATACTTCTTCAATCGGAACAATACCTTCCAGCGCTTTTATTATACCATCCTGACGCAAGGTTATCATCCCCTGTCGGTTGGCTTCTTCTAAAATTTTGCCTTCAGTCGGATTCTCCACTATAATTTTTTCCATTTCTCTCGTCATCACTAAAATCTCGAACAAAGCTACCCGGCCAAGAAGCCCTTTATTTTTACAGACCGGACAGCCAACGCCATGAAAAATTTCATAAGGCGGCTGAAATTTTATAGTTTTTTTGACTTCTCCGGAAAGTTTATTAATTTCATTTTTGATAATTTCCTGAATTTCCGGCGTAGCTATTTCTTTCTTTTTACATTTCGGGCAAATTTTGGAAATAATTCTTTGAGCCACCATCAAATTTAAAGTGGCAGGAAGCAAAAACGGTTTAACTTTCATGTCTATTAACCGTGGGATTACTCCGATAGCGTTATTGGTATGTAAAGTTGAAAGAACAATGTGGCCGGTTAAAGCCGCATGAATCGCCAAATCTGCTGTTTCGTCGTCGCGGATTTCACCAACCATAATAATATCCGGGTCCTGACGCAAAATCTGTCTTAACCCCGTAGCAAAACTATAGCCGATTTCCGGATGGACCTGCGATTGATTAACTCCTTCAATATAATATTCCACCGGGTCTTCAAGAGAAAGAACATTAACGTCTTCTTTATTTAAAATCTGCATAATCGAGTAAAGAGTGGTTGTTTTACCGGAACCAGTCGGGCCAGTCAACAAAATCATCCCGTAAGGTTTTTGAATACCTTCTTGAATGACTTTTAAATTTCTTCCCATCACCCCAAGTTCGCTAAGTCCCTTCAATCCCATAGTCGGGTCAAGTACGCGCAAAGCCACTTTTTCTCCCATCGGGGTCGGAAAAGTGGCAACCCGGAAATCAATATCGCGTCCCAAAAGAACTGTCCTGAATCGGCCGTCCTGCGGAACGCGAGTTTCATCAATCTTCAAATTAGCTAAAATCTTAACGCGAGAAACAATGGATTGAGATAATTCCGAAGGGAAAGAAGAAGCTTCTTCCAGTTCGCCGTCCACTCTGAATCTTATTCTCCCTTTATTTCTCTGAGGTTCGATATGAATATCCGACGCGCCGGCGGAAACCGCTTCTTTCAAAGTAGAAGCCACTAGTTTAATAATGGGAGCTTCTTCCACCACTTCAATCCCCGCTTCCAGAGAAGTAACTTTTTGCAAAGGACTGGAAGTCGTCCCCGGCTTAATTTTAATACGCTCCAAAGCTTCCAGCACTTCTGACTTATAAGGAATAATTTTTCTTGAAGCTTCTTCAAAATCGGAATGAGAAATAAGATAAGCTCCCAAATTTACTCCTTCTTTGCCGGCGATAAACCTTAAAGCGCTTTGAGCTTTTGAATTTTCCGGATAAACCATCCCCACCGTTAATAATCCTTCTGAAAGAGATAAAGGAATGACTTTATAGTTTTTAACGGTTTCCAGAGGAATTTTTTTTATTAAATTTTCATTGACGTCTTCCGGTTTTATTCTCCTGAAAGGAATGTTTAAAAGCTGGCTCTTTGTTTCAGCCAGCGCTTCATCGTCTATTAGTCTCCTTTCAACAATTATTTCTTCAACATCCTTCTTCTCGGTAATGGCATCTCCAAGAATTTTTTTTATTGAGTCCTGCTCTAATAAACCTTTTTTTACAAGTTCTTGAATTAAAATTTTATTATCCATCTTGTTTTAAAATCCTAAATCAGAAATCTTAATTTCTAAATAATATCTAATTGCCAAAAAACCAAAAACGCTTAGAAATTTGTTTACTTGAATGGATTTGTTTTCCCGATATTTTCCGAAGAAACTTCCGGCAAAATAGAGTATTTTTGAAGCGATTTATAAAATTTGTTGTCGGTAACCGCCTGGACTACTGATTGAGTTTGAATCTGAGAAAGCTGGCTGGAAACTTGAATTTGATACGGAATGACTTTTTCAATTAAAGGAGTTTCAGTAAAAAACAGATAATAAGCGGCGGCGCCGATGACGACCGCTGAGACGAGGATTATTAAAATCGCAAACCAATTCATACCTCTTTTTTCTTTTTCAATAACAATAGCCATATTTAATTGCTTAAATAATATGTATTGACCCCGATAATAAAATCAAAAAAATTTGAAGCTCCGGTTTTATCAATTCTTAAAGTATCCAAATCAAAAATTCTTACGTTATTTTCCGCCTTGGTTAAAAATAAACTTAAAGTTTCATAACTGCCGCTGGCTCTTAAAAGAAAATTAAGTATCCCGGTGCCTTTTATCAAACTGGCATTATCCTCTTTGGAAGGCACGATTGAAGATTCTAAAACATTGACTGATTCAATATTCAAACCGCTGCCTGAAGCCAAGCTGGTCACTTGATAAAGAGCTGAAGCTACCGAGGAATCTTGGGGAAAACTTAAAGAAATTTCATTTTGAAGTTCTGAAAGATTCTGATATTCCGAGAGAATATTTTTAACCTGGCTGGTAACCGCCTTTGTTTGCCCTAAAATACTTTCTCGGCTTGCCACCTCACTTCTTTTCTCAGCTATGGTTTTATAAGCAGGTTTGATAAACATAGCAAAAATCATTAAAGCGCCGATGACAAAAACGGCTGACAGAAAAATACTAAACATTCTTAGATTTGAATATTTCATGGTTGTGTTGAAGTTGGACTAATTGCTTCGCTGGAAGTTGAAGAAACGGGCGTTGAAATTGGAATGATAGGAGGAGCTGACAAAATTGACGTTTCTTTGAAAAAATCAGATTTTAAAATCAGCACGATTTCAAAATTTATTCCTGTTTTTTCGCCTTGTTGAGAATTTTTAAAAGATGACTTTTCCACTAACGCTGACTGCCTGAAAATTTCAAGCTGTTGAGACAAAACTTCGTAAGAGGAAACGGTGCCTGAAAGTTTCAATTCTCTTCTGCCGATATCCAAATTTAAACCGGTATAAGCTAAATTCTTTAAAGAATTTTCTTCCAGAAATTTTAAAATATTTGAACTGAAAATATGATTTCCCAACAAGGTTTTCAAATTGGAAAGCTGGGAATAAAATTTTAAAAAGTCGTTAACCTCGCTTTGACTGAATGATTGACTCAATTTTCCAATTTCAGCATCAAGGTTTTTTATTTTTTTATCAAGATACGGTTCATAGCCAATTTTCATGCCGAAAAAAACGAGCAGGATGATGCCAAAAAGAAAAATAGTAAAAACTAAAAGACGCCAAGGCCATCCCGTTTTTAACGCTTCGGGTCTTAAAAATTCTTTTTCTATAAGAGTTTTTGATTGTTCCGCCATATTAAATAAATTCTTTTAATCCTAAACCGATAGCGACCGCGAAAGCGCTGCCGATTTCTTTTGCCATTGGTTCCAATTCTATCGGATAGCTGAGTTTTGCCATAGCATTTCCGATTTCTGTTTCTAGACCGGTTTCTTTCTCAAAATATTTTTCAATTCCCAAAAGATTCGCTCCGCCGCCGGCTAAAATTATTTTTTTAACATCTTTCCCGGCAATTCCGTGAAAAGCATTGATAGCTCGTTTACCTTCTCCTATTATAGCATCTAAAAATGGAAGGGCTAATGTGGATAACTCATATTCTCCTCTCGTGGCTAAAAGTCCTTTATTTTTCTTTAATTCTTCCGCTCTTCTGACATCAACTCCCAAGCCGTTAGCGATGGCTCTGGTTAAAGAAATGCCGGCATAATCGCTAAAATTATTATAACGCAGATGACCATCCTCAACAATAGCAATATTGGAATTATAACAGCCGATGTCTACCAAAAGAGTCGGGTCAATGTTATTCGGACCAATCAGAGCCCTTATCAAAGCCAAACTTTCAATTTCCAGAGCTTTTAAATTAAGTCCAGCTAATTTGAAAATCCGCTGGTGTTTCAAAATTTCCTCTTTGGGCACCGAAATCAAAAGAATCTGTTGTTTTTTGCCTTCTTCAGTATCTTTTTCGCCAACTTTCATCCATTCAATTTCAACCTCCGAAGACGGCAAAGGAAGATATTGTTTTATTTGGTAGCCGACGACTTTTCCTATTTCGGCTTCGGGCAATTCCGGTAAATCAAAAAAAGTTATAAACGAAGAAAAAAGAGGGATAGAAGCGATGACATTTCTGGTTGTTATTTTTGTCTGGCTAAAAAGTTCTTTTAATACTCCAGCAGTTTGTTTCTCAGAAAGCTTTAAGGAGCTGGTTTGAATCGCCTCATTGGGCCGCTCCAAATGAGATGAGGCTTCCAAAACTCCGTAATTAAAAAATAGAGGTTTAGGCGAGCCTCTTCTGATTTCCGCTATTTTTATGGAAGCGGTACCGATATCAACGCCGACAATGCTTTTAGAACCGAAAATATTTAACATAAAAATAAAAATCCTTTATATTATTATATAATGCTTTTATTTATAAATAAAGTAAAGAATTTTATTTTAGACATTCTTTTTCCGCCGATTTGCGTTAATTGTCAAAAATCGCTTGATAAAAATGAGTTAACTGTTTGTCAGGAATGCCTTTTAAAAATTCATTTAAACACTTCGTTTTTTTGTCCGGTTTGCCGGGCGCGGCTGGCGGAAAACAAAAAAACCTGCCATTTAAAAAGCCAGTATTTGTTGGCGGCAGTCGGCAATTATGACGACCCAGTACTCCAAAATTTAATTCAATCATTTAAATATAAAAGCGTAAAATCTCTCGCTCCGATTCTAACTGATTTATTAATAAAGTATATTAAGAATGTTTTTAGTTGTTCGTCGTTAGTTATTGGTCAATTTATTATTGTACCCATTCCTCTTTATCCTCGCCGCGAAAGAGAACGCGGTTTTAATCAATCAAAATTATTAGTCGAAGATTTGTCAAAAAAATTAAATTTGGATTTTCACGAGGCCTTAGTTCGCGTTAAAAAAACTCTTCCTCAGGCTCAGTCAAAAGATATAGAAGAAAGAGTCAAAAATATTGAAGGATGTTTTAAAATGAAAAATTCTGAGCTTGTCGAAGGTAAAAATATAATTTTAGTTGACGATGTTTTTACTTCTGGCGCCACTATAAACGAAGCAGTAAAAATTCTCAAACAAAACGGCGCTAAAAAAATTTTAGCGCTGGTCTTAGCTAAAGCGTAAAAAGTGGACCTGGGGGGAATTGAACCCCCGACTCGACTATGCCATAGTCGCGTGTTACCACTATACTACAGGCCCAAAACCAAAAGAATTGCAACTTCTAACTAAAAACTATAAAATTATTAATTGTATATTATTGGAAACTTTTAGTTTTCAATACTATAAACTAAAAACTGAAAACTATCAATAAATGCCCTCGTAGCTCAATGGACAGAGCAGATCCGTCCTAAGGATAAGATGGGAGTTCGATTCTTCCCGAGGGCACTTCCACTTATGGAAGTGGTTGGAGGGTTGGCAGAGCGGCTTAATGCGCCACACTCGAAATGTGGTTGAGGAGAAATCCTCTCGCAGGTTCAAATCCTGCACCCTCCGCTAATGGGAAAAAACCTGGATAAAAAATTTCAAAAAAAGATTGAAAATTTTACATGTGAGCAGTGCGGTCGTATTATCAAAGGCACAGGATATACAGATCACTGTCCGGATTGTTTATGGTCTAGGCATGTAGATATTAATCCTGGAGACAGAAAATCAAGATGTAAAGGAATGATGGAACCAGTAAGCATAGAAATCTGCGGTGGTAAAAATATAATTCATTATCAATGCACAGAATGTAGCCACAAGCATCGAGTAAAAACCACCCCAGACGATAATTTGAATGAAATCGTTAAATTATCCAGTAGGCCTCTTGAAAAGAGAACGGCGCGGGCGGGACAAAAAGTCAGAAAAAGTATTTTATCTGATAAATAATCGCCAAAATAAAAATTAAAGAAAAAATAAAAGCCAAAATTGCGGCTTTTTTTGTTTTCCTAAATTTCTGATACATCAGACAAATTATAATTCCGTCAATGGAAAACATAATTCCGCCGACAAAACTGATGACCTGAATGAAATTTTTTAAGCCGAAAAGAAAAAGCGCCAAAGGAATAAAACAAGCGATAAACCAAGCCAGTTTTTCGGAAATTTTCAAATCAAAATTAAAAACTTTTTTTAGGGTCAAACCTAAAGTGATAAACGAGGTAAAAGTAGCTAAAACGCCGAATAAAAATCCAATAGCCATCACCTTACTCCCCAAAAAACTTTTTAAACCGATTAGAGCCGACTCGGTAGTTTGACCCCCGGAAATTCCCAAAATAGCTATCACGAAAAAAATGTAAACAAAAATTGGAATTAAAACCGCCAAAGAAACAACTTTTTTTAAAATTTTTTTATTATCTCCGAGCTGTTCTTCAATTTCTGGTATTAAAGACAAACCCCATAAAGAAAAAAGAATCGGGCCAAAAGGAAGGAATAAACTTGAAACCGTGAACTGTGAACTGTGAACTATGAATAGATTACTTAGATTAAATACTGGCAGACCTTTTATAAAAACAAAAATTAAGGCGGCAAGAAACAAAACCAATCCCCAAAATTCTATTTTCTCAATGGCTTTAATCCCAAAATAGATAAGTCCGGCGCCAGCAAGAAAATAAACCAGAGTCCAAATCAAAATGTTCCCGCCGAAAACCGGCAAAGCCAAATTAGCTAAAAATTCTCCGCCTACGATTAAATAAGCCAGAATCGTTCCCAAGAGTCCTATTATAAAAGAAAGTGTGGCGATTCTTTTCCCCCATTTTCCCAAATAAAAATCAGCAAACCCGGGCAACCGCCGAAAGTCAGGAGCCCCCAAAGATAATTCGCTGAAAATCAGATGAATAAAAATAGCGACGATTCCAAGAATAAGAAGATAAAAAACTATGGTCCAAAATCCCACTTGCGAAGCTAAATACGGCAA